>DASRMG010000247.1:0-6766 GCA_035648035.1 Desulfosporosinus sp.
GATTTATTTCCGGCTAATTCACACCTATTCACGGCTTTGCTATTTTCAGGCATATCTGGCAAATCGGATTCTGCTTCTTTTGGGTGCGGCTTCTGGTGCTTTACAAAATTTAGAATCTGAATACATGAGATTCCATCGACGTTGTAACGCACAATAAATTCTGGAGCTAACAAGTTTAGAAACTCATCGACGTCGCAATCATCATAAGGCAATATTTCTGCCTTAATTCTCTTGGGCCGGTCCTCTACCTTACCCTTACGGTCCGCTAATCCCCATAGTCCAATAAATAGGAGACGGGCCAGAGGCGGCAAATCCCCCAACTGATCGTTTGCAAAAAAAACCGGTTTAATATTTCGCGCTCTGGCCATTTTTCCACCTCGATATATTATAGGTTTGAATAAGGTAATCCCGTTTATCATTCCTAGTTTGCTTTAGGCATAATTGTGGATTCGTCCAACCAACGTTCTAGAACAGTAATCGAGATGAGCCGTTTTGATGCTAGTTTGATGGTCGGCAGTTTTCCTTCTTTAGCTAATCGGAAAGCCAGACTTCGAGAAATTCCGATTACTTGGGCGGCTTCGGTGATTGTGTAGGTTCTCTTGGAAGGTATTGGTTGTTGCATATTATTCTCCCCTCTGCTATTCGTCTACATTATGTATCCTTTAGTAGGTAAAAATAAAGCGAAGGTACAATAATACTCGTTTTTTCCCATATTCCCTTGCTTAAACCATACTATATAGTATACTCGTGTAGATTTCAACAGCATATGGCTACATATTGTAGATTATTGAAAATGCATTATTCATCTTCGTATACCTTTTGTACACTAGTGGACATAGTTTTGTATCTTTTGTATAATAAATTAGTAATATGATTGGAGAGATGAATAGTGAGCAACAAAAAGATTTCTGAACTTGTCTTGGCCATAAAGGGTAAAGATACATATGAAGGCCTTGTCTTGAGTTTAAGGTCTTTTGGTGTTCATGTTTCAGTTGGTTCTTTAAAAAAATACGTTAGTCATGGCGATAAGAGATATCCTTCTTATGAGACATTGGCAGGATTAGCAGGATACGCAAAACAGAAAAATATAGATGTCCCTTCTATGAACGAAATAACGGCTGAGTATCATATCGGTAAAGTAGGTTCTTTGAGAAAATTTGTGCCTACGGGAATAGATTCTGATTTTTCAGTTGTTAATAATATCCCGATTATAAGTCTCGTTCCTGCTGATGGACCAATCCTAGCAAAAGAAAATATTGAAGGTGTTATGCCTATCCTAAGATCATTTGTCCCTGATCCTGAAAACACCTTTTGCTTGAAGGTTCGTGGTGACTCCATGATTGACATTGGGATAGAAGACGGGGATTCTGTTTTAATTCACTCTCAAAGCACCGCCGAGAATGGGCAAACTGTGATTGCCAGAATAGATGGAGAAGTAACTTGTAAGCGTTTCTATATTGCAGCAGGTAAGGTAAGACTTGAGCCTGCTAATTCAAAATACAAAGTCATAGAGAACCAAAATATCGAGATTGTTGGAGTTGTCATTCGTATAATTAAAAACCTAGACTAGCATCATGGAGGTAACATAAATGGGTAAGCGAGGCCAAGGTGAAGGAAATATCATAAAGCGTAAAGATGGCTTATGGCAAACTTCTATTATGTATACTGATCCAATTACTAAATTAAAAAAGCGTCCTACCTTATATGGTAAGACACGAAATGAAGTAAAAGATAAACTAATCAAAATGCAAAGTGAATTACAGACTGGTATAAACATTTCACCTGACAAAATACAATTTGGTGATTGGTTAGATAGATGGATAGAAAACTATGCTAAATCCAACACAGAAAAAGGCACCTGGCAAGGTTACGAAACGAACATTAGAGTACACATTAAACCATTGCTAGGACAGCTACTTTTATCAAAATTGCAGACGGATGATCTGCAATCCTTCTACAATGAAAAAAGAACTAATGGGAGAATAGTAAAGCGTAAAGACGGTAAAAATGGTTTATCTGAAAATACAATCAGACTAATTCATGCACCTATATTTTCAGCCCTCAAACAAGCTGTTGAAAATAAGATGATACCTTACAATGTTGCAGAATCAGTTAAGCGTCCAAAGAGGCTTAAGAGAACTACTGTCCCTACCCTTAGATCAGAAGAATTAACACAATACCTCAGTGAGATTAAAGATGATAGAAACTACGCAGCATTTGTATTAGAAAGCGTTACTGGACTGAGAAGAAGTGAATTGCTAGGACTTGAATGGCATCATATAGATTTTAAGCGTGGCATTATTAATATTGAACAGACGTTAGTTAGGACCCCGGTTGGTGAAGTCTATTTTAAAAACAAAACCAAGAATGAATCATCAAGGAGAACATTAACTATCCCCGATCAAGCAATGCCACATTTACTGGCTCATAAAGTAATGCAGGAGAAAGAAAGAGCAGCACTTGAAATCAAGCCTGAAAGAGATTTAGTGTTCTGCCAGGGAGATGGAGACAGAATTAATCCTAGCACATTTAGTACGCACCATAGAAGTCTTATTGAAAAATCGGGAGTTCGCAAGGTATCCTTTCACTCCCTAAGACATTCGGTAGCAACCGCATTATTAGAGGCCGATGTTGACCTGAAAACTGTGTCTGAAATATTTGGTCATGCTTCTGTAATAATGACAGGAGACCTTTATGCCGATGTTCTTGAGCGCATGAAAAGAAAGGCAAGTAACAAACTGGGTCCACTCATCCCTGTTTGATTTACAACAACCAATACAACCCATACAACATAGCGCAAAAAAACGAGTGGTTTTTTAATGGGTAGTTTTTTGATTAGCCTATTCTATTGATTTCGACCTGCTTATTACGAGTGAGAATTATACAGTATGTATAATACGATAGAATATCTCAGAGTCGCTGTACATGCGGGTTTGATAGTTTTTTGAATTGACAGACTAATGTAGAACTTGATACAGTCTATAAAATTCGGGCAACGTTTGGGCAACAACTTGGCAATACCAAACATTAAGGGACATCCGTTGCTTTAGGCCATTTTCGCTTTATCCTAAAACACAAAAATTGCCAGGGGCCTGTGCGAAATCCGATATTCGAGCCACGATAATGTCCGCTTTTTCTCTCTAGCTTTTCAACCAGATAAATATCCCCAATTATCATTGTCTTATCCATGACTTTACATATATCGTAGATCGTCAACACAGCAACACTGCCTGCCGTCAAACTTCCATCTCAATCCCAGTTTTTCCATAGACTTCTGTATTTACCTCACCGGGTTCAGCTAAGTTAAAACTAAGCCTGGACCTGTGATCATGAGCGGATGACACATAGGGATATATCGTCTGAAGTACATGTTCATTTACTGAGCTTTATCGAGTTTCTTGAAAAATTCTTGTTTACCCTGATCCAACTTAATAATCTGATCTCCCAGCATCTCTGCTTCCTGAACATCATGGGTCACTACAATAAAAGGAATTTGCCATCGGGCTTGAAGCTTAAGCAACTCTTGTTGGAGAGTACTGCGCGTATCCTGATCAAGTGCGGAGAGAGGTTCATCGAGCAACAAAAGTTCGGGCTCAGTCATTAATGCACGAGCGAGAGCAACTCTTTGTTTTTCTCCCCCCGAAATCTGCCTAGGATAACGGTTGCGCAGGTGTTCGATCTTGAGCATCTCTAATACATTGGAAACGGTAAGGACTTTGTTGGAGGTACTCCCCTTTTTGGGCTTCCCGTACATCACATTCTTCTCAACTGTCATGTGCGAAAAAAGAGCATAGTCCTGAAAAACATACCCTATGCGTCGCTTCCTGATAGGAACGTCCTGGCAACGCTCAGACGAGAAGACAGTCTTGCCATGGATATTAATTTCCCCCCAGGAAGGGGTCTGGAGACCCGCTACACATTGCAGGATTGTCGTCTTGCCAGCACCGGAAGGACCCACAAGTACAAGAATTCCATGACTCAAGGAGATATCCACATCAAGCTCGAAAGTGGGTAACTTTTTCCTAAAATGAGCCTTGAACATCATTCGCCACCTCCTCTTGAACCACGTTTTGATCCTTTTCCCCAGCGGTTCAGTCCATAAATTGCCAGAAAACTAAACACCGTCATAATCATAACCAATATGCTTGCTTGCCCTGTGTAACCCGCTTCATTGGCAAAGTAGATAGCAAGAGACATTGTTTGCGTCTTCCCAGGAATATTCCCAGCAATCATTAACGTCGCTCCAAATTCCCCCAGAGACCGAGCAAAGGCTAAGACTAAGCCCGCAATAATACCATTCAAAGCTAAAGGAAGGGTTATGGTGAAGAATACCCTTAGTTCTCTAGCCCCTAATGTACGCGCTGCCTTCTCAAGATTCTGATCAACACTCTCAATGGCAACCTTTACAGATTGATACATTAAAGGAAAGGCAACGACAGCGGCCGCTATTACTGCTCCAGCCAGGGTGAAGACAACTCTAGTATGAAACCATTGTTCAAGCAGCTTACCTAAAGGACCGTTCTTACCAAAAAATACAAGTAACATAAAACCGACCACCGAGGGGGGAAGTACCAGGGGCAAGGTGATAATTGACTCGACAACATCTTTGCCCAGGAACTCATGCTTAGCCATAAGGCCAGCTATTGGTATGGAACAGCAAGTGACAATAATTACGGAGGCAAAGGCAACTTTCAAAGACAAAATAATCGGAATAAAGCTAAACTCCATCGAACTCCTCCCGGAAACTAATTTATTTTGCTAATGTTTTAAAACCGTCTTTTACAAAGACTTTTTGAGCATCCGCACTCTGTAAGTACTTTAGGAAATCCTCGGCAGCTTGTTTGTTTTTAGTAGCTAAAATAACTGCTGCAGGGTAGACAATGGGCTTATGACTACTCTCTGGAACAACCACAACGACCTTAACTTTAGTTGACCCTTGAGCATCCGATCGGTATACAAATCCTGCATCCACATTCCCTGTTTCTACATAATTAAGAACCGAAGTCACATCCTTAGCCATCACCAACTTAGGCTGTAGTGAATCCCAAAGCTTGAGACTCGTTAGAGCATCTTGGGCATATTTCCCGGCGGGTACTGACGCAGGGGTTCCAATGCTAATCTGAGCAACGCTCGATTTGCTTAAATCGTCAAGCGACGTAACCTTGTTATTATCCTTCCCCGTAATAAGCACTAAATCATTTCCTAGTAAGTCGATTCTGCTGTCTTTCACCAGCAAATTCTTTTGTTCTAGGGCATCCACCTGTGTCTTTCCGGCCGAAATGAAAAGGTCCGCTGGGGCACCCTGTTCTATTTGTTGTTGGAGCGTACCTGAAGCTCCAAAACTAAAAGTCACTTTTACATCGGGTGTCTTCACGGCATAAGCTTTTTGAAGCTCAGTTAATGAATTTTGCAAACTAGCGGCGGCCGATACCAAGATTTCAGTAGGATTAGCCTGTGTGACGTTTGTTGATGACGGGGTAGAACCTCCTGAACTACAACCGACCAAAGATAGAATTAACAGAAAACTGAATATTAATAAACATGTAACTTTCTTCATTTATACTCCACCTCTCAAATTTTCCGAATATTTATATATAGTTAGCGCATGTTTTGGTTTATATAATTAACTCATCTACAGCTACAAGATTTCTTCCTACAGGCTATTTTCGATTCTAACAGAAGACCTGGCTATGGCAGAGTCCCAAATCAAAATTATTCGTTGTTATCATTTGCAATTTCCTCTTGTGTATAAGGTCATCTAAAAAGTCCGCCTGTGCTATTACTTCAAAATCGCCACCCAACCGATGATAATCATTTTTTAATATTTTCAAACAGATAGGACAGGTTGTAATAATTTTCTTAATCCCAGCATTTTCAAAGCAGCGAATGTTTCTTATGGCTAGCATTTTAAACAGAGTTTCATCCCCCAGCTTCCGTGTTTTTTCCCCACAGCACCATTCTTCCTCAATGACAGCAAAATTTACTCCTAAATTATTTAAAATACTCATAAAGCCAATTGCCGATCTATGAGCGGCTTCGTCAAAACGTGATTTGCAGCCCATAAAATAGCAATACTCCGCTTTAGGTTTTTCTTTAAAGGTTGGGATCTGCATTTCCTCTGCAAAGTTTATTCCCATATTCCGGTTACACCTCTTTTCTGATAATCGTTTTTTTGAAAAAAGTGTAACTCCAATGAATGCAAAATAATAAAAGTGTTAATGAAATGGCTTCGCTAATATAAAATTGAGCCGTTATCAAATAGTTTTCTGACAAATGAATCCACTCCTTTTCGAATGTGAAGGCATATCCGTTTCCGGGTACACCCTGAGGGCTTAAAGCCCTGGCCAGTGACCATAGATTTGTTCTTTAGGTCATTCTGGCTCGGAGATTAATTATTCAATTTTCCTAGATTTCGAAATACGGATGATGCGCTCACCTCGCATTAACAATGACTTCTTACCTTATGTTGCTATGGACAGTGGATAAAAAATAGAACTCCCTAAAAAGGGAGCCATGAATAAACTGGCGTCCCAGTCTAACATTGCTATTCCTTTTCAAAACGTGAAGGCATACCCGTTTCTGGGAACACCCTGAGGGCTTAAAGCCCTGGCCAGTGACCATAGCTATTCTCTTTAGGTCATACTGGCTCGGAAATTAATATTCAATTTTCCTAGACTTCAAAATATAGATGATCAAAGGTTCCTGCCTCATCCATTTGCGCGTAATAGCTTTCTGTAGGGGTGGCCGCCCCCCCTACTTAAGATTT
>DASRMG010000248.1:0-15180 GCA_035648035.1 Desulfosporosinus sp.
TGATAACACCTCTTTTTTGGTTGTTTTGGTTAGCACTTAATTATACCAAAAACTGAGGCTTCATGCGGATTTTCATCGTTTTTTGTCTCTTTTTTATACTTATTTTCGGCTAGTTTATCTGGGTGCGAAAGTTCAGTTGTATATGATGAAATCGAAAAGACGCCTAACGTGTCATAAGAAGAAGGTTGGAGCAGTGATGGACTTTAAAGATCATATTCGTGTGATTAATGATTTCCCCAAGGAAGGGATTTCGTATAAGGATATAACCACTTTATTGAAAAATGGTGAAATGTTCCGGGCTGCGATTGATGCAATGGCACAAAAGATTAAGCCTTGGAACCCAGACGTGATTGTCGGACCTGAAGCGCGTGGTTTTTTGCTAGGGGCTCCACTTGCCTACGCTTTAGGAATTGGTTTTGTTCCAGTTCGTAAACCCGGTAAACTACCTGGGAAAATCATCAGCGAAACCTACGCCTTAGAATATGGATTTGATACGTTAGAAGTCCATGCAGATGCCATTACTCCAGGAGAACGTGTTGTCGTCGTTGATGACCTGCTGGCAACCGGAGGAACCATGCTGGCGACGGCGCTTTTAATGAAAAAAATTGGTGCGGATATGCTAGGTATGGGTTTTCTAATTGAATTAACGTTTTTAAACGGAAGAGACAAGTTAACTGAGTATCCCGTTTTTTCTTTGGTCAAGTACTAGGGATCCGCATTAACTTCAACAAACCGTGATTATGTGGATGAGAGGAGTTCGCCAATGTCCTTCGCGGAGTTAAGGGTAAAACTGCAAAATAAATTTCCACAGGCACGTCTAGACATTATTGACAAGGCTTATGAATTTGCTGAAGTGGCACATAGGAATCAACTTCGAATTTCAGGGGAAGATTATATTCTCCATCCTCTCGAAGTGGCAAAAATATTAGTCGAACTGGAAATGGATGAGGCTACCCTCGCTGCTTCCCTGCTTCATGATGTTGTTGAAGATACGGATTATACGATCGAGGATATCGAAAAGCGATTTGGTTCAGAAATTGCTTTGCTGGTTGATGGTGTGACCAAGCTCGGACGGATTGAGTACAAGAGTAAGGTGGAGCAACAAGTCGAGAATTTACGCAAGATGTTCTTGGCCATGGCCAAGGACATCCGAGTTATTCTAATTAAACTGGCCGATCGCCTTCATAATATGCGTACCTTGAAATATCATTCCACCCAAAAACAAAAAGAAATTGCGCAAGAAACTCTGGAGATTTTTGCTCCATTAGCGAATCGTCTTGGGATTTTTAGGATAAAATGGGAGCTGGAAGATCTTTCGTTTCGATATTTGAAACCAGAGGAATACTATGACTTAGTCGAAAATATTGCGCTGAAACGAGCGCAGCGCGAAGCTTTTATCAGTGAAGTGATCGATCAAATGCGTGTACGACTGAATGAAGTTGAAATATATGCAGACATTGCCGGGCGGCCTAAGCACTTTTACAGCATTTATCGTAAGATGATCACTCAAAAAAAAGAACTGAGTGAAATTTACGATTTAATGGCTATTCGGGTGGTTGTTGAATCCGTCAATGATTGTTATGGTGCTTTGGGAATTATCCATACTTTATGGAAGCCTATACCTGGACGTTTTAAGGACTATATTGCTATGCCCAAGCCTAATATGTACCAGTCGCTACATACCACGCTCATTGGACTCCACGGTGAACCCTTTGAAGTTCAGATTCGGACGTGTGACATGCATCGTACGTCCGAATACGGTATTGCTGCACATTGGAAGTACAAAGAAGGCGGTAGCAAAGAAATTAATGGCCGGGAAGGCAGTAGCCGAGAAGTGGCTAACAAAGCTGCGAGCGTTAACTTTGATCAGAAGCTTTCTTGGTTGCGACAGTTGCTGGAGTGGCAACATGATTCCAGGGATGCCGGAGAATTTATGGAATCGTTAAAGATTGACTTATTTGCAGATACAGTCTTTGTATTTACCCCTAAAGGGGATGTGGTCGAGCTACCCGCCGAATCTTGTCCGATCGATTTTGCTTACCGTGTCCATACGGATGTTGGGCATCGTTGTATTGGTGCTAAAATCAACGGGCGAATTGTTCCACTCGAGACGAAATTATCGAATGGGGACATTCTGGAAATTCTTACGTCTAAGCAAGGGGGGGCACCCAGCCGGGATTGGTTGTCTTTTGTTAAAACCTCTCAAGCAAAGAATAGAATCCGGCAATGGTTCAAGAAGGAACAACGAGAAGAAAATATTGCCCGAGGTCGCGAAACTCTGGATCGAGAAGTACGAAAACTTGGGCTTGAACCGGGAAGTATCCTCAAAATAGAAAGCCTCTTAGCGATTGGGAAGAGTCACAATTTCATTGGAGTGGATGATCTATACGCCGCGATCGGAGACGGTGTACTCACGGCCAATAAAGTCCTAGTGCGCTTACGTGAAGAACTGTCTAAAGATGAACGGGAAAAAATGCATCTTGCGGCACTTCAACAAGGGGAGGTCAAAAAACCCACTCCTTACGGCAAAGCCTCCCACGGGATCCGAGTTAAAGGGGTAGATAACGTCTTGGTGCGTTTTTCACGGTGCTGTAATCCTTTGCCGGGAGATGCCATAACGGGCTATATTACCCGGGGCCGTGGGGTGTCTATTCATCGTTGGGACTGTAGCAATATGATGGGTCACTCTGAAGAGGAGAATGAACGGACGGTGGAAGTTAAGTGGGCTGATCAAATTGATTCTACCTATCCCGTTGATATTCAAATCTATGGTAAGGACAAGCCCCGCTTGGTTACGGAGGTTATGAATACGGTTTTAGAAACACGTACCCATATTTTAGGGATCAATGCCCGGGTAGATAAGGATAATATTGCCCATATTCAGTTGCGTGTCGAGATACGCAACGTCGAGCAGCTTAAAATAGTCATGCATAGAATCCGTAAGGTCAAAGATATTACGGATGTGGAACGAGTGAATTCAGGGGCAAAATAAGCAGGCGTAGTCTTGTTAAACGTTATAAAACTAGGAGGGAATATGTCGTGATTGAAGGGCGAGCACTGGGGCCCATGGGGGCAAATTGTTACTTGTACTCCTGTAGGGAAAGTAAGAAAGCCGTGATTATTGACCCAGGAGCAGATGGCAAAAAGATTCAGCGCTGGGTTTTAGACAAGGGCCTCAAGGTGGACTATATTTTGCTCACCCACGGCCATGTGGATCACATCGGAGCCGTCGATGAACTCAGAGTGCTCTTGGGCGACGTCCAAGTGGGAATCCATGCGGACGATGCAGGGATGCTTACGGATGCAAAAAAGAATCTTTCCAGTTATTTAGGATCCGGACTCGTACTTCAGAGTGCAGATTTCCTGCTTCAGGACGGACAGGGAATTATGGTGGGTAACGAACTATTAACCGTGATTTCAACACCCGGTCACTCTCCAGGGGGCGTTTGTTTTTTAGGCACTGAAGGGCTGATCAGCGGAGATACTCTTTTTGCCGGGTCAATTGGCAGAACCGATTTTCCGGGAGGTTCTTTGGAACAACTCCTAAAAGGCGTTAAAGATAAACTAATGATCCTACCGGATGCCACGAAGGTTTTCCCGGGGCATGGCGAAGAGACCAGCATTGGAGAAGAAAAGCGGGACAACCCCTATATACAAGGTCCAATTTGACAAATGAACCTAATCTTTATAAAATAAAGTTAACATAATAATAGATAAAGAAAAATATTTATGATACCTTTTGGAAAGATCCTGAGTCACTCTTTCTCCAGGGAGGGCTAGCAAGACTGAAACTAGCCTGAAAGATACTCGGTAGGACACCTAAGAGGAAGTATTTTTTACCGGCTGGTCTCGTTATAGACTTCAAAGTGGGCGGAGAAATTCCGTCAATTAGGGTGGCACCACGAGAAGTTCTCGTCCCTTGCGCAAAGCAAGGAACGAGGGCTTTTTTTTACTAGCCAGAAAGTATCATTAAAAGTTAGACTGGGACACTCGGTCCTAGAGCGAATAGGCGTCAAGGAGGAATAAGCTATGGCGATTCAACGTCCAAAAGGGACACAGGATCTCTTGCCAGGAACGATTGAACAATGGCAGTATCTTGAAGAAACGATGCGTAACGTTTGTCGTGAGTACGGGTTTGAAGAGATACGCACACCGATATTTGAGGCAACAGAACTTTTCATGAGGGGTGTCGGACAAACGACTGATATTGTCAATAAAGAAATGTACACTTTTTTGGATAAGGGAGACCGTTCGATGACCCTTCGTCCGGAAATGACAGCGTCGGTTTGCCGTGCTTACGTTGAGGACAAACTATACGGACAACCCCAACCCGTTAAGCTGTATTATATGGGCCCTATGTTTCGCTATGAACGACCGCAAAGCGGACGTTTCCGCCAGTTTCACCAGTTCGGAGTTGAGGTGCTGGGTGCAGATCAAGCTGTGGTGGATGCAGAAGTGATTAGCTTAGTGTGGAATTTATGTCAAAGACTTGGACTAACGGGGCTTGAAGTCCATGTTAATTCTGTGGGCTGTCCGGTCTGTCGGGCAAAGCACAGGGCACTTCTTCAAGAATTTTTGACAACAAAACGGGACAATCTTTGTAAAGACTGTCTGGACCGCTTTGAGCGTAATCCCTTGCGAATCTTAGATTGCAAGAACCCTACGTGTCAGGCGGTGACGATTGGAGCTCCGACAACTCGCGATACGCTTTGCGAGGAATGCAACACTCATTTTGAGAGAGTTGTTACCTTTTTAGACGTCGCAGGCGTGGTTTTCAGTGTGAATCCCCGTTTAGTACGGGGACTAGATTATTACACAAAAACGGCATTTGAAGTCATGGTGGAGGAAATCGGAGCGCAGAGTTCCATCTGTGGGGGTGGCCGGTATGATGGCCTGGTGGAAGAAATTGGTGGCCCCCCTACGCCTGGTTTCGGTTTTGCCATGGGGATGGAGCGGGTTCTATTGGCCCTGCAAGCTCAGCATAAACTTCCCGAAGAAAAAATCGGGATGTTCGCTATGTTGGTCGCTCTGGGCGAGAAAGCTCAGACCGAAGGGTTTGCTCTGGTTAATGTCTTAAGATCTCAAGGGTTACCGGTGAGTATGGATCTCTTGGGTCGAAGTTTGAAAGCGCAACTTAAAGCGGCTGATCGCCAAGGCGCTAGATACGCGCTCATTCTTGGAGAACAAGAATTGGAGAAAAAGATGCTCCTCATTAAGGATTTAAGGTTAGGGGAGCAAATTGAGGTACCCCTCAATAAGGCCATTGAAGAACTGAACAAAATGTATCAGAGAGGTGATAACGTATGACATTATTTTCAGAACGAGTTGAAAATGGAACGTTAGGGTTAGGAAGAGTTGGAGAGGTCGTACGTTTGTTGGGATGGGTTCAGCGCCGTCGTGACCACGGGGGCTTAATTTTTGTAGATCTGCGAGATCGCTCAGGCCTGGTTCAGGTTGTCTTCGGACCCGAGAAGATGGGAGAGGGTTTTGCCCTTGCGGAAAGCCTCCGTTCCGAATTTGTGGTTTCAATCCTGGGAAAGGTCATCGCACGGCCTGAGGGCATGATCAATACGAACTTAGCCTCTGGAGAGATCGAGATGATTGCAGAGTCGCTGGAAATATTAAACGGAGCTAAAACCCCTCCCTTTACGATTGTTGATCAAGTGGACGTGGATGAAACAGTGCGTCTGAAATATCGCTATCTGGATCTACGCCGTCCTGAAATGCTGGCGGTGTTCAAGATTCGCCATCAAGTCACCCAAATAATACGTCATTTCTTTGACAGTCAAGACTTCTATGAAGTCGAAACCCCGATCCTTACTAAATCTTCACCCGAGGGAGCTCGAGACTACCTGGTTCCGAGCCGTGTTCACGCGGGAGAGTTCTATGCCTTGCCCCAATCCCCTCAAATATATAAGCAACTCCTCATGGCTGGAGGGCTGGAGAAGTATTTCCAAATTGCCCGTTGTTTCCGGGATGAAGATCTTAGAGCCGATCGTCAACCCGAATTCACCCAGCTTGATGTGGAGATGTCCTTTGTGGAAGAGGAAGACCTCCTACCTATGATGGAACAATTGATGGTGCGGATTTTCTCAGAAACGATTGGAAAGAAAGTCAGTATGCCCTTCCCACGCATAACCTATAAAGACGCGATGGCGCGTTATGGATCTGATAAGCCCGATACGCGCTTTGGTATGGAACTGGTTGATGTGGGAGATCTAGTGGGCAACACGGGCTTCAAGGTGTTTGCCAATGCAGTGGCTAACGGCGGGAGCGTCAAATGCATTTGTGCTAAAGGGTGTTCAGGGCTACCACGTCGCGAGATTGATGACCTTGGGAAGTTTGTCAGTACATATAGGGCTAAAGGCTTGGCCTGGATCGTACTAGGTAAAGAGGGAATAAAATCGCCCATTGCCAAGTTCTTTACAGACCTAGAAATGAGCGCTTTAATTGAACGCATGGGAGGTGAAACTGGCGATATCATGTTCTTTGTTGCCGATACCTATGGGGTCGTCTCAGATGCCTTGGGTCATCTTCGTTTGGAATTAGCGAAACGATTAGGGCTTATTTCGGAAGATGCCATGAATTTCTTATGGGTGACAGAATTCCCCCTATTGGAATATGACGAGGATCAAAAACGTTATATCGCGATCCATCATCCCTTCACAGCACCCATGGACGAAGATTTGCCGCTTCTAGAGACGGACACACTGAGCGTTCGATCTAAGGCGTATGATATGGTACTCAATGGCACCGAGCTTGGAGGCGGGAGTATTCGTATTCATCGTCGAGGCATTCAAGAGAGGATTTTCAAATTATTAGGATTATCTGAGGCAGAAGCGATGAACAAATTTGGTTATCTTCTGGAAGCCTTTGAATACGGTACACCACCCCACGGTGGCGTCGCTTTTGGGATTGACCGGATGGTTATGCTCTTAACGGGAAAAGATAATATTCGAGACGTGATTGCTTTCCCTAAGACGCAAAGTGCTTCAGACTTAATGGCTCAGGCTCCATCGACGGTGGAGGACAAACAATTACAGGAATTACACATTAAAACGGATCTCGAGGTTTGAGGAACGACCGTGAAGTTTCCGCTCTAAGGGTTTGACAGAGGCAGTTTTATTAGCTATAATAACAGAGTAGCTACCCCCTTAGGGTATGGAGGAATTTATGGTATGACTAACTCGACCCCTTATTCAGAATCCAAAGAAGATCTCATTCGTCGGCTCAAAAAGATTGAAGGTCAAGTCAAAGGGATTCAACGCATGGTTGACGCTGACAAGTATTGTGTGGACGTGTTAATACAAGTGGCCGCTGTTCGGGCCGCTATTAACCGAGTTGGTACTATTATCTTTGAACATCATTCACGAGGCTGTATGAGAGATGCTGTTGAAAGCAATGATCAGGAAGCAGCGATTGATGAACTAGTCGGGGTGCTAAGCAAATTTATTAAATAAGTCGTATTCGACTAATTAGGAGGAATTTTTAATGGCAGGTGCAAATGTAAAAACTTTTACGACTGCAAACTTTGATGCAGATGTTCTGAAGTCAGAGAAAGCAGTATTGGTAGATTTCTGGGCTCCTTGGTGTAGTCCATGCCGCATGGTAGGTCCGGTTGTGGAAGAACTTTCGGATGAGTATGTCGGAAAAATTACCATTGGGAAGCTTAACGTCGACGAAAATGGCCCCATTTCTCAACAATATGGTGTCATGAGTATTCCCACCCTTATGATCTTCAAAGGCGGCAAGATGGTTGATAAAATCACTGGCTTCCGTGGAAAACCTGATCTTGTCAAGATGCTTAATGCTCATCTCTAGATCTAAATCTAAATTTGAATAACGACGAAAGCGATGCCCAAACATGGGCATCGCTTTTTAAACTTAGTCAGAGTTACTTAACTTATCTATCCTATATTCTATCTTAGATTAAATTCAGTGTGCAATTTCAGCTTTCCGTTGGTTTAACCTTGACACTTTTAAAGTTTGGCACGTGTTCTTTTCCCATTTCCGAGGGGACATAAAACGTCTGCTCTTGCACCTTGGGTGGCAGGTAGCTTTGTTTGACCCAGTGGTTGGGGTAGGCGTGGGGGTAAAGATACCCTTGTCCGTGTCCCAATTTACTTGCACCGGGGTAACTATTGTCCTTAAGGTGAGTGGGAACTTCCCCTGTGGGGTACTTTTTCACATAGGCAATCGCTCGGTCTATGCTCTCAGCAGCGCTGTTGCTTTTTGGAGCAGTCGTGATGGCTAAAACCGCTTGAGCGATGGGAATCCGTGCTTCAGGCAGACCGAGCCATTCGAGTGCATTGGCGGCTGCGTGAGCCTGCAGCATGACCAGTGGGTCAGCAAGACCGACGTCCTCGGACGCATGGACAATAATTCGGCGCACGATGAAACGTGGGTCTTCTCCAGCTTCCAATAAAATGGCTAACCAGTAGAGTGCAGCGTCAGGATCCGAGCCGCGCATGCTTTTAATGAAGGCAGAAATGATGTCATAATGGTTATCTCCAGCTTTATCGAATCGGATCGACCGTTGCTGAATGGATTCTTCAGCTATTTCCAGGGAAATCCGGCGAACACCGTTCTCAGGCGGGGTGGTGAGTACGGCTAACTCTAAAGAATTTAGGGCGCGCCGTAAATCCCCGTTAGCATAATTAATCCAGTGCTCCCAAGCTTCAGAGGTAATGGCTACCTGATATTGCCCTAGGCCCCGTTCTGTGTCTTTCAAGGCGTTTTCAAGTCCAAGCCGGATTTCTGCAGGAAGGAGAAGCTCCAGACGGAAAAGCGTCGAACGGCTTAAGAGTGCAGAATTAAGTTCAAAAAACGGGTTCTCTGTTGTAGCGCCGATAAAGGTTATCGTGCCGTTTTCGACGGCGGGTAGGAGAGCATCTTGCTGCCCCTTATTAAAGCGGTGAACTTCATCACAGAAAACTAAGGTGCGTTTCCCATAAAGATGAAGATCATCAGTCGCTTGCACATTGATTTCACGAATGTCTTTTACGCCTGAGGTCACGGCATTAATGCGGATAAAGCGTGACGTGGTTTTAGTTGCGATGACTTGGGCCAAAGACGTCTTACCTGTTCCTGGTGGGCCATAGAGAATGAGAGAGGAAATACGATCGGCTTCAATGGCTCGACGGAGCAGTTTCCCGACGCCGAGAATATGACTTTGTCCGATATATTCCTCGAGCGTTCTTGGTCGCATACGTTCCGCTAGGGGCGCGACAGAATGTTGATCAAAGGTGGCAGAAAAAAGATCCATAGGTCACGTTCCTTTCGAACCCGTGAGAACTTGCGTTACAACGCTCACTTGCTTGTTCTCGCAGATCAAACTAAGACGCAAGAGCTTGCTTGCAAGAGGGTGGGGGCCCGGCAAAAGCACCGTCAGGGTCAAAACACTTTCTCCGTCCGGGCTATTAAACTCTCTCCAAGTATACCACTTTAACCCCCTCAATTCGACACCAAAAAACAATACTAGATTAGTTGGGTATACCCTTGACAAATTCCGAGTGTTTTTATAAGATATAGATATAAAGATCTACTTAGATCTAGTAGAGTTTAGCGTCCGAAAAGAGGAGGTGAGGGTATTGAAGCTCTCAACCAAAGGTCGATATGGTGTTAAAGCTATGTTTGACTTAGCTCAACATATGGGCGAAGGTCCGACTTCTTTAAAAAGTATTGCGGAGAGACAAGGGATTTCTGAACATTATCTGGAGCAACTCGCCTCCGGTTTGCGTAAAGCTGGGCTTGTGAAGAGTGTTCGGGGAGCGCAGGGTGGCTATCTCTTGGGCAGAGAACCGAGTAAGATAAGAATCGGTGATATCATTCGCGTGTTAGAAGGACCCATAGCGCCTTCCGATTGTGTGTCGGAGGAGAACCCGGATTGTTGCGCTAAGGCTGAATTTTGCGTGACCCGTACAATCTGGGAGAAAGTTAGAGATTCTATTGTAGAAGTTCTAGATTCTATCACACTTGAAACGATGCTTGAAGATGCAAGAAAACGTGAAGCGGACAGTAGCTTATACATGTACTATATTTAGAGAAACGATTGATAATAGATACTAGGAGGGTGCCCCCATGAACCGTATATATTTAGACCACAGTGCAACGACTCCGGTTGATCCGGAAGTTGCTGCTATCATGATGACCTATTATACAGAAAAATATGGTAATCCATCAAGTGTTCACAGTTTTGGTAGAGAGGCTAGGCAAGCTCTAGAGGAAGCACGGCGCCAAGTGGCAGAGCTGATTGGAGCCACCCCCAATGAAATTACTTTTACCAGTGGTGGAACGGAATCAGATAATCTAGCGATTATAGGGACCGCTGAAGCCATGAGTAAAAAAGGTAAGCATCTGATTACCTCCGCAATTGAGCACCATGCGGTCCTCGAAACCTGTGAATTCTTAGCTAAAAACGGCTATGAACTGACCATTATTCCGGTTGACGAAGAGGGGATAGTCTCTGTTGAAGACGTTCGTAAGGCGATTAGACCGGATACTATTTTAATCAGTGTGATGCACGCCAATAACGAAGTCGGATCCATTCAGCCCATTGCTGAAATTGGTAACCTGGCGAAGGAACATGGCATTACGTTTCATGTTGATGCAGTTCAGTCGCTTGGGAAAATACCGATTAATGTTCAAGAATTGAACGTAGATCTACTGACCGTGTCTAGTCACAAAATTTATGGCCCTAAAGGCGTGGGTGCTCTTTATGCAAGAAAAGGCGTTCGCCTTGCACCCCGTGCTCATGGGGGAAGTCAAGAAAAGAAGCGTCGTTCAGGAACAGAGAACACACCGGGAATCATTGGGTTTGGCAAAGCGTGCGAACTGATCGGAAAGCGGATGGTCAAAGAGCATGCTCGCCAAATTATACTGCGCGACAGACTGATGAATGGAATCATTGAACGCATTAAACATGTAAAAGTGAACGGCCCTATCGGAGAAAAACGTTTAGCGAATAATGTCAATGTTAGTATTCGTTTTGTTGAAGGGGAGTCCTTGTTACTTTCCCTGGATATGCTGGGAATCGCCGCTTCAAGCGGATCGGCTTGCACCTCTGGCTCTCTGGATCCATCACACTGCTTACTTGCTATGGGACTGGTCCATGAAATTGCTCACGGCTCCCTTCGGCTATCTTTGGGATCTCAAAACACGGAAGAAGAGATCGATTATGTTCTGGAACAACTACCTAAGATTGTAGAACGACTGCGCATGATGTCACCGCTTTATGATCAAGCTATTCATAAGTAAGCACAATATAAGGGAGTGGACAAAAACATGTATACAGAAAAAGTAATGGACCATTTTACGAATCCTCGTAACGTTGGTGAAATTGAAAATCCGGATGGCGTTGGTGAAGTTGGGAATGCCAAGTGCGGAGACATTATGCGGATTTATTTAGATATTAAGGACGACATTATTCAAGATGTGAAGTTTAAAACATTTGGCTGTGGTGCGGCCGTGGCTACCAGCAGTATGGTCACGGAAATGGTTAAAGGAAAAACGATTGAAGAAGCTTTAGTCATCTCTAATGCTGCGGTAGCAGAGGCTTTAGGTGGGCTTCCTCCAGCGAAAATGCACTGTTCGAACTTGGCTGCGGACGCCCTCCAATCTGCCATCCAAAATTACCGTGATAAACAGTTGAAAAAGGAATAGATGTAGGATGACTCTAACAACGAAACCAAAAGTAGTGGTGGGTATGAGCGGCGGCGTGGATAGTTCCATGGCCGCCGCTTTGCTTCAAGAAGAAGGCTATGACGTGATCGGGATCACCCTGCAGGTCTGGGAAGCGACGGGGCCTGAAGTCGAAGGGGGCTGTTGCTCCAATTCTGCCATCGATGACGCTAGGCGGGTTGCATTTATACTGGGAATTCCCCATTATGTCATGAATTTCCGCGCATATTTCGAAGAAACTGTGGTGGATTATTTCTCACAGTCTTATTTAGCGGGAGAAACTCCAAACCCTTGTATAGCTTGTAATAAGTATGTTAAATTCGGGGAAATGCTTCGGAAAGCTCGTGGACTGGGTGCAGAATACATAGCAACGGGTCATTATGCGCAAGTCTTGCGAGATCCAGAGAGTGAGCGGTTTCTGCTCAGTAACAGTGTGGATACAAGAAAAGATCAGACGTATGCACTTTACATGTTGACTCAGGAACAGTTGGCCCACACCCTTTTCCCCTTAGCAGACTACCCAAAAGACCAAATACGCCAAATGGCCAACGATCGGGGCTTAGGCGTTGGGAACAAACCGGACAGCCAAGAGATTTGTTTTGTACCCGACGATGACTATGCTTCTTTTGTCAGGGAACGCTCTGGGGTGTTAATCAAACCAGGAAATTTTGTAGATCTTCAGGGAAAATTTTTGGGCAGGCACCATGGACTTATTCACTACACGGTTGGGCAACGAAAGGGCCTAGGAAACACCTTCGGTAAACCGATGTTTGTAGTGGGTCTGAATCCTAGAACCAATGAGGTTGTGTTAGGAGACAACTCAGACGTGTTTACAGATACGCTCTGGGCCATTGATCTAAACTGGATCTCCATACTCTGTTTAAAAGGACCGCTAAAAGTAGTGGCTAAAATTCGTTATAATTCAGCAGGTGCTCCCGCGACCATTTATCCAGGAGGAAAAGGAGCCGACCATGAAGTGATGGTCTGTTTTGACGAGCCACAACGCGCCGTCACTCCAGGACAAGCCGTTGTATTTTATCAAGGAAACACCGTCGTTGGTGGGGGAACCATTATTTCTGATCCTCGGGGCCGTCGTGTGCATATTTCCTAGAGCTACTGGGCACAGTATAGTAGGAACTTTTTTGCGAGGTGGAAACGCATGCGACGTATTCGAGAACTTATTGGACTACCTGTCCTAGATCTAAAAAGTGGGGACTCAATTGGGTGGGTACAGGATCTCGTCTTAGATAATGACAAAGACGCGGTGATTGGTATTCTCTTAGAAGGTGGTCACTTATTTCGTTCCGAAAAGGGAATTCCTCGCAAAGCCATCATGACCGTAGGGAAGGATGCCTTAACCGTTTGCAGCAAAGCTGTAGAAGTACTTAAGGGAACACGATGGTCTGACAAAGTGGGTAATGAAGTCTATACCCAAGGTGGAGAAGCAAGAGGTACGATTGAAGATGTTTTTCTGGATGATTCCGCAGAAAAAATGGTAGGATTTGAAGTGTCTGATGGGCTCTTCGCGGACCTACTTCATGGCAGGGGAACGATTCTTCGTCCCCACGTTATGATCGATGGAAAAGATATTTTGATCGTTGACAATCGAGTATCCCCCTTGGATCAAGTGAATGAAGGGGGGATACTATCATGAATTGTCCAGTTTGCAACGGACGAGCCATTGGTAAAGTGGGCGTAGAGCAGTTCTATTGTTGGGATTGTTGCGTCGAATTCGCGACTCAAACTGACAAAGTGGTTATTTATGATCTAGCGGAAGATGGTTCACTGGTGGCCTGGGATGATCCAGTCTTAGAAAACATTCCTGCTGTTGAAGGGGAAATTTCCTGCGCTGCTATGGAATAATCTCTACAATTGATAGGGAGATATGAACGGTCAAGGCATATGGTAAGCGCGCATTGCGCGCTTTTTTGGTATTTGGGAAGGCGGTGGAATATGAGGCTCAAACGATGGCGCTGGATTTTCATAGGAACTTGTTTACTTTTGGCAGTACTTCTCCTTTTTAAGGTGCGATCAATTTTGGGTCCATTTTTCTTGGCTTTTATACTTGCCTACCTGTTAAATCCCCTGGTTGTCGTGTTAGAACGTCACAAGATCAGGCGAAAGCTCTCAATTCTGATTGTTTTCACCTTGATCCTTGCTGTGATGGCGACTATTTTCCTCTTAATACTTCCTGCGCTGTATAATCAACTGAACAAATTGGCCGTGATATTACCCAATGCGATTCAGTCGTTCACGGAAAGGGCCGATGGGATTCGTGAGCAATTTAAGGCGACAGGGTTGCCCAGTCATATTGCTCTTGTATTGGACCAGCATTTAGAGGAACAAGAAATCATCTTTGCAAATCGTCTCAATCTCTATTTAGATACCTTACCACAGGTGCTGTCCACGATCACTTTGTATATAATATCTCCGGTTATTGCTATCTATTTCCTGTCGGACTGGAAAGGTTTAGGCGTCCATTTTCTGCGAGTTATTCCCCAACGCTGGCGGATGGAATGGCGCAGACTATGGCAAGATATTAACCATGTGATCCGGCAATTTGTGCGGGGAAATGTCGTCGTTGCTGTGATTGTTGGAATCTTGATCGGGGTCGGTGTGAAACTAGTTGGGATGGAGTATGCACTTTTGATTGGCCTGATCTGCGGTATTTTTGATCTCATTCCGTACTTTGGACCCTTTATTGGAGCAGTACCTGCTGTTTTGCTGGCATTAACCATTTCCCCTACGATGGCCATTAAGGTCGCGTTGGTCATATTAATTGCTCAACAACTTGAAGGCAACGTCATCACGCCTAAACTCGTGGGGGAGAGCGTCGGGCTTCATCCTCTCTATGTTGTCTTTGCCATTTTGGCAGGTGGAGAACTTGCTGGAATTTTGGGGATGTTATTCGCTGTTCCAGTCGCAGCCGTCATCAGAGTCGTCTACAATCACGTGTATTTCCGGCTGGTTTCGTCTAAGGTCTAGGATGGTTGACAAATGAGACATCCCCTGTATATACTTTAGTAATACTCTTGGCATGAGAAGTGTTTATACGGCCAAAAGCAATGGTTCCCTAAGATAAGCAGGGTAGTAGCATCGGAAAATCTCGTCCCTGATATATCTCGGGCGAGATTATTTTTTTACATATTAAAGAGGAGTGTTCTAGGATGTTTACAGGTAATGAATTAAGGGATATGTTTCTTAAGTATTTTGAGGAAAAAGGGCACAAAATTTTGCCCAGCGCGTCACTCATTCCTAAAGATGACCCCACGCTTTTGCTAACGGTGGCGGGCATGGTGCCGTTCAAACCATATTTCCAACGACTGGTTGAACCTCCTTTTTCACGAGTGACGACTGCCCAGAAATGCGTTCGAACACCGGACCTTGAAGAAGTCGGAAAAACTGCCCGTCATCATACCTATTTTGAAATGTTGGGGAATTTTTCGTTTGGAGACTACTTTAAAAGTGAAGTCATTCCTTGGGCCTGGGAGTATCTCACTG
>DASRMG010000249.1:0-27918 GCA_035648035.1 Desulfosporosinus sp.
CCCGTGCACCATGGCAAGTTCACAACTTCCTGAAGCCATAGGCAATAGAAGGGGTAAGCTTTCAATCCACTAGTTTTAACGAGCTAAGTTAGTATAACTCGAAAATAGGAAGATATCAAGATATCTTAGCGTTCTTCTCAATTTATGGTGAGATTGCCATTTAACATCTTCTCTTTTTCTGCCATAAGTTATCTCCGTTTTACACCACACCCTCAAATAATAAGGCTATTCCAAATAGCATATCCATTACATAAACGGATATTTTTGTTACTATTTTACTCATTCACGCCACTGCCCTCATATGCATAGATTTTTTCAATAGGTATATTGAAATATCTAGCCACAGATTGCTCTGATTGAAAAATCTCTTCTATAAATATATTGATTTATTTTATAAACGGCATACCAATTTATGTGATACTATATATAATGTGAAATCTCGGAAGAAATCTTTTTAGAGGATTAGCTTGGTACTATGGAGGAGAAAAATGGAAGCAAAAAATAAACATAACACCTATAACACTTTATTCCATTGGCATAGTTTCAGATTGAAATTAGTAATTGAAGGAATTGTTGTGGGTGTTATTACTGGTCTTTTAGTTGTGTTATATCGTTTTTCACTTGAAAATGCGGGTATTATTATATCCCAAGTCTATAAAACTTTGTGGACAAGACCCATGCTTATTCCTGTTTGGATAGGGGCTTTGATCCTTATAGGCTATATAGTTGGGTTATTAGTTAAACATGAACCGATGATTAGTGGAAGTGGAATTCCTCAGGTTGAAGGTGTCCTATTAAGGAAACTAGATATGACATGGTGGAAGGTTATTATCGGCAAATTCGTTGGGGGATTTCTAGCCATTGGCTCTGGCCTTTCTCTGGGTCGAGAAGGTCCCTCCGTTCAATTAGGTGCAGCTGTAGGGCAAGGTTTCAGTAAAGTTTTAAAGAGGATAAAGATTGAAGAAAAATATCTGATTACTAGTGGTGCGAGTGCGGGACTTGCGGCAGCCTTTAATGCTCCTTTGGCGGGGGCAATGTTTGCCTTAGAGGAGGTCCATAAAAACTTTTCCCCTTTGGTATTGCTTTCTGCTTTGTCCGCAGCTTTATCTGCAGATGTTGTAGCTAGCCAATTTTTCGGGTTAAAACCAGTGCTTGATTTTAAAAGCTTAACTGTGTTACCTCTTAAATTCTATTTTTATATCATCTTATTAGGAGTTATTATAGGGTTATTAGGCGTACTTTTTAATATAACACTTTTAAAAACACAGGATTTATACGCCAATCAACATTGGCTCCCACAACAATTCAGGGTAATAATACCCTTATTATTTTCTATCATTATGGGCTTGTACTTGCCACAGGTTTTAGGTGGTGGTCATGGACTTATAACCTCTCTAGTTGCTTCAGATAATTTCCCTTTAATATTCCTTCTGGTTCTAGTGTTAGTGAAGTTTTTGTTTACGATGGCCTGTTATGGATCTGGGGCACCGGGAGGGATTTTTCTCCCCTTACTTGCCATTGGTGCCTTACTAGGAAATGTGTACGGAGTTGTTCTCGTTCAATTTTTTCATTTTGACAGTATCTATATTAATAATTTTATTATATTAGCAATGGCAGGCTATTTTTCTGCTATTGTCAGATCTCCCATAACCGGAACTATTCTCATCACAGAAATGACTGGTTCTTTTAGCAATTTGCTTTCCTTGGCAACCGTCTCGATAGCCGCCTATATTGTTGCTGATCTTATAGGCTCTAAACCTATTTATGAATCCTTGCTGAGAAAATTCTTGCATAAACAAGGTGAACATATTGTAGGAAATGAAAAGAATAAATCCATCCTAGAGTTTGCCGTTTGTATGGGATCTATGTTGGATGGCAAACAAATTAAAGCCATTGAATGGCCGTCGAATTGCTTATTAGTAGCAGTTAAACGGGGCGAACAAGAAATTATACCCAAAGGGGACACTGTTATTTATCCTGGTGATTATTTAATTGTACTTACTAATGAGGATAGGTCAGCTAAGATAAATGATGCCTTGACTGACATGGCTATGAGCGAAGATTAGAAAAATTTCGTTAGCAATACACCCGTAAATATCCCCCCTAATTCCAGGGCTCTGGAATTAGGGGGGATATTTACAGTTCACTTAGAAAACAGTCTTAGCTTAGAATAACACAGTTTCTTCCGCGACTTTTCCCTTCATATAGTGCAGTGTCTGCTTTTTTTATCGTATCCTCAATCATTTCATCCTCTTCATTAACAGTTACCCCAAAGGTCATCGTAATTGACATTTGAACCCCGTTATAGTCAATAATTTGTTCATCAATCAATTTCTTTAATTTATTTGCCAGGATGTGGCCACCCTCTATTTCCGTCTCAGGAAGTAAAATTAGGAACTCCTCTCCACCCCACCTAGATATAAGATCTTGTTCTCTCACTGCATCCTGTAAGCTTTTGGACACGACAGTTAGCACCCGATCGCCGCCGTCATGCCCGAAGGTGTCATTGATTTTTTTAAAGAAATCGATGTCTGCAATAATGAGTGTAAATTTCTTTTTATTTCTTTTATAACTTATTAACTCATTTTCTATCCTTTCCATAATATATCTTCGATTATATAACCCCGTTAAGGAATCCGTCTTTGAAGTCCATTCCAGCCTCGCCATAGTATATTGCAGGGACATTATTTGAGATGCTGACGATATACCTGCAAACACAAGTACATAGCCCAAAATGATGAATACTAGAAACAATAGCATATCCCATATGGAGTTAAAACTTTTTAAACGTTCAAAGGATATCGTATAGTTATTAATTAACAATAAAAATCCTAGTACTGGATACAAAGACATAAATATTATGGTTTTATTTGATACGCTATTTAATATTTTTTTATAAAATTTACTGATCAAAAAATATACAGATAAGATTAATAAGACTTGAATAAAAATTCTGATAATATAAATAATGTTCAAAATATATTCAACACTATTTATACCTGAAAATACTCTAGCAAATCCTATGGCAAGAACTAAGCAAATGGTTGAAAACATCCAAATACTAAACATCGCGAATATCTTTTTCCAAATCGATTCTTCAAATACTAAGTCGATATATACCAAGTACGAACAGGAAATTAAATATAATATATATTCAACCATTTCGGGGTTGTTTATATATTTTTTTACCCAAATATTAAAAATAAATATAAATAGTGTTGTTAGAGTGAACGCAATGGCACAGAATATTTTCGATTTTTTCCTAGTAAGTAAAGTGTGTGTCGTTAAAATGTTCAGAAGCCCAATAAAAAACAAATAAACTGTAGAAGAGAATATCACTATAATCCCTCTCCCCTTCTCAAATATTACAATAAACTTTTCTTAACTAAAATTCAATTAGTTCACGAAATATCCCTGCACATACGAAGAATAATCAGAACATTTGATGTTCTGGGCAGCCTTTTTATGAATGTGCTATACAAATCTATGATATAATAAAAATCCGTATGAAGAAAGGAGGTAAAACACTGCATTTTCGACAAGATTCGTGTAAGAAATAAAAGCAGTAGGCTAATATCAGATCCATAATTATATAATAACTAAAAAAAGGTGGTAAAGAAAATGAAAGATCGCGAGCAATGGGGTACAAGGGCTGGTTTTATCTTAGCAGCTGTCGGGTCCGCGGTTGGTCTGGGAAATATTTGGCGTTTTCCGTATGTGGCCTATGAGAATGGTGGAGGCGCATTTTTCGTTCCTTACTTATTTGCACTTCTAACTGCCGGCATTCCACTTCTTATTATGGAATTTACAATGGGCCATAAATATCGTGGCTCTGCACCTTTATCTTATGCGCGCTTAAATAAGAAAGCAGAATGGATTGGTTGGTGGCAAGTAGCCATCGCTTTCGTCATCTCAACATACTATTCAGTTATTATAGCTTGGGCGATGGCTTATACGTATTTTTCAATATCGTTACAATGGGGACAAGATACCGGTGGATTTTTAATGGAGCATTTTTTAAAGCGCGTTGATATCGTGAATGGTGCAGCCATCGGTTCTGCTGGATCCATCGTTCCAGGGGTTGTCATTCCTTTAATTCTTGTATGGATCATTACCTTAGGAATATTGTTTAAAGGTGTTAAAAAGGGCATTGAAAAAGCCAATCGGATTTTCATTCCAACATTACTGGTTATGTTCATAATTATTGTTATTCGCTCACTGACCTTAGAAGGTGCAGCGCTTGGCCTAGAAACATTGTTTAAACCGGATTGGAGTAAAATTGCCTCCCCAGGAGTTTGGGTAGCAGCCTATGGGCAAATCTTCTTCAGTTTATCTATTGCATTTGCTATTATGATTACTTTTAGTAGTTATTTACCTAAGAAATCTGACATTAATAACAATGCCTTCATTGCAGCTTTTGCTAATTCAAGTGTAGAACTTTTGGCAGGCATTGGTGTTTTTGCTGCATTAGGATTTATGGCTACACAATCAAATGTTCCGATTGAAGAGGTAGCAACGGCAGGTATTGGCTTAGCGTTTGTCGTATTTCCAGAGATTATAAACTCATTCCCAGGTTTTAACGAACTCTTTGGTGTATTATTCTTTGGCTCGCTAGTTTTTGCCGGGCTATCGTCATTAATTTCCATCGTAGAGACGTTCATAGCCGCAATACAAGATAAATTTAAAGTGTCTCGAACAAAATCAGTCATAATCGGTGGCGGTCTTTCTGCGCTAGTTTCCATTCTATATGCAACTCAAGGAGGCTTATTCTTCTTAGATGCTGTAGACTACTTTATTAATACATTTGGTGTTGCATTATCAGGACTTGTCTCTGTTATTACTATTTCTTGGTTTTTAAAGAGATTAAAGCCATTGCAGGATCATGCTAACAAGACGTCGGACTTACGTACGGGTTTATGGTGGAGAATTTGCTTAGGTATCTTGACCCCCGCAGTATTAGGCTATATGTTCGTCCTAAATCTGATCAATAATTTAAAAGACAATTACGAAGGTTATCCGACTTCATTTCTTATTTATGCAGGTTGGGGCGTGGTACTAGCTACGATCGTTGTGGGCTTTATCTTGGCCTCTCTGAAGTGGGGAGCAAAAGATCTGGAGGTACCAGCACACTCTGAAGATTTAGGAGATGATGAATAATGAGTAGCAGTGCAATTGTAATGATGTTTGTGGGTATCATCGTCATTTGGGGAGGACTTGCAGCAAGCATTTGGAATGCTGTAAAAGTCTCCAAGCAAAAATAGTATTTTCCAAGCGCCCTCCGCTCGATCTTGCATCGTGCAGAGGGCGCTTTAATACGATGAAAATTTTTTAGAATCTATATCTGCGTTTACCCCAAGTGGAGACGTCATATGAAAATAATATGACATCATTAAAAGAAGAAAATGCTAGATAGGTTATCAATAATTACCAGATTATTGATAACCTATCTAGCACATAATATCAAATGTTCCAGTACGAAATAACATTTGAAAGAAGGTAATTTAACATGGAAAACAAAAGCAGCAATACACCAGCAGCTCAAGGCGCTAAACAATCATTGGATCAATTCAAGTATGAAGTAGCCAACGAAATGGGTCTTCAACTCGGCGGAGAACGCACAAGTCGTGAAAACGGCTCAGTCGGCGGACAAATGACCAAACGCATGATTCAATTCGCTGAAGAGCACCTCAAAGATGGAAGTAAAATCTAATTTAAATTTGGCTATAAAACCGATTTAAACATAAACAGGAGGGATATCGAAAGATATCCCTCCTGTTTTCAATGGGCTAAATTACCTCATTTCCGCTTTCTTTTCGTCTTGGGCGCGGATTTACGGTTTTTACTTTCAAGGACCTTAGGGTTCCTGTTTCTTTTCATTGTTCCTTTAAAAGCTTCTTTACCCGCTTTTTCTCCCCAGATATCCTTCTTTGCATCTTCATAGGCCTGAAAATTAGAACCGCTAACTGAAAATGAGCGATCCTGAGCCTTTAAATCTTTGTATAACAACCATTTCTTGGGTTGCATAATTGATACTTTACCTCCGAGATAAGCAATTAGCTTTTTCCGGTCTTCATCGGTAACAACCATAATATTAAGTTGTTGATATTTACTTAACCTTATTGTTCTAAAGTATTCTGTCATCCTTTTATCGGTGTCGATTGTAATCTCCTGGTCTTTTTGGCTGAGGTTATACTCGACCCCCTCCTGTACTGCTTGCGCTAATTTTTCTTGCTCTTCTTGCAATGTTTTTGGTACGCTTTTAAACTGAGCAAATGACTTCTTGATATCAGCGGGCAAGTCAAAACTGTTTTCCACCTTACTCAAGATCTCTAATTGTCGTTTGAATAATTTTGTGGAGCCTTTTGCCCACTTGCTCGCGTCACCCATGAGGAAAAGTTCCGTTCCGTATACCTCCAGTGCCATCCACAAAACGTCTTTAATCTGGTCCAGCGGCAATATCTTTCCATCGATTGTTACAATGATTGAACCAACGACCTGTTTGTTCTTTGTGTATACCGCGTATCTATAAATAACCCCCTCGTGGTTGATGGGGTTTAGTCGTACGGCTACTTTTTCATCACTATTTCTAAATTTCTCAATAGCACTTTCAACTAATTCTTGTGACAAGTTCCACCACTCCTTTATTATGCACTTTCAAGGTCTTGGTCATATTCTCCTGCTTGGTACTTCGCAATTGCTTCAAATGCTCTTTTAATTATTTTACTTCGTTGACGATTGAATAATTTCATCATTCTATTATTTCCATTTTGTGCCAGTTCGCAGGTCAATGAATATAATGTAATATACTGGAAAGGAGGATGTACAAATGTTATTTTGTGGTGCTGGTATTGCTATCGTAGTTGTTGCTATTCTACTTCTAATTGCTTTGGGCATTGTATTCTAATCCCGAAAATCCTTCTCTCTATTTCAAACGCTGCAACAGTCCTCAGTCCTCCCCTTTTTGAGGAGGGCTGAGGACTTAATGTAAGCGTCTTGAGCTTATATATAGTGACCGTGCAACATCAAACTAGATCTTAAAAAAACGTTTTTTACCATATTGTCCCACATAGTCCAACCTCTGCATATTATGCACTATCTCATAACAAAGGAGGAAAAACAAATGGCATTTGGTGTTGATGGAGTTGCTAGCAGCAGCGAAAAAAAAGGCTTGGGTACTGGAATTGCTGCAGTGGTCGTGATTATTCTTCTTCTGATCGCAATGGGAATAGTATTCTAAATTAAAGGAGGAACCTATTATGTATGGAATGAACCAAGGACTCTTCGGAGCGTGTTGCCGTCCTGTATGTTGCCCCGTCCCTGTCGCACCAGTTGGCCCAAGCATTGGCGTGGCGATTATCGCTGTTGCCATTTTAATTCTTATCGCGCTAGGCCTAATTTTCTAAAAAGTCCACTAAGGCTATCATCTGAAAAGGTGATAGCTTTAATTTCACAGTCACTCCATAATCAAAAATGAACTCACAATCAAGGAGGTTGTTTGAGCAGGAGGGAAAAATGATTGAAAACCGCGGCAGGTATCATCCGAAAAATAGATCAACTCGGTAGGGTAGTTCTTCCTAAAGAACTTCGCCAGACCTTATCAATAGAAATGGGAGACAGCTTAGCAATCTTTGTTAACGATGATGACGAGATTATCCTCAAAAAATATCAGTTAGGTTGCGTACTTTGTGGTAACATTGAACACCTTCGGCAAAGAAAAGGTAAATTAGTCTGTCAAAACTGCATCGATAATCTTACCGTATGTGGCACAGAGTGACAGTCGTTGTAATAATTCTTCAGATCGCTATGGGCATAGTATTCTAAATTAAAGGAGGAACTTCTTATGTATGGTATCACAGGAGTAGGTCACGGCGTTGGTGTAGGCGTTATTGCTGTGGCAATTTTGATTCTTATTGCTTTAGGTCTGATCTTCTAAAAATATATTGATATAATCTGGCTATCATCTGAAAAGGTGATAGCCTTTAATGATTTATAATCTCTTGCCGAGGAGAGGTTTCGGCATACGTAGCAAGTATACATAAACTACCAGGATTGCAAACTTACCATCGGGAAACAATACTAAACGAATGCATTGGAGGATTTCATGAGCGAGATAGAACTTGAAAATCAGATGATTAAAATTAAGCTAATACATAAGCATTTATCAATCGAACACTGGGTTAATTATGAGGTGTTCACCTGGCAATGGTGGGTTGGGGTAGCTTGCGTCGTCATACCTCTAGTATTAATGTGGATACTCATAGATAAACGAAGGCTACTCGAAATAATAGCATTTGGGTTCATGATAAATATTTTAGCAACCTTTCTGGATGTCGTGGGTTCAGAGTTACTTCTATGGAATTACACACTAAGAATACTTCCGCAAATACCCTTGCTTTTTCCTGTAGATTTTGTTTTGGTCCCTATTTTTTACATGCTAGTCTATCAGCGCTACAAGGCCTGGAAGCAATTTCTGTTAGCTAGTACAATCCTTGCCCTGGCTTTAGCCTTTGTTGCTGAGCCACTAGCGGTGTATATCGGACAATACGAATTAATTTATTGGAAATTTATATACTCATTTCCTATTTACATAGTGTTAGCCATTTTGGGTAAAATTTTCGCCAATAAGATGTTTTCAGTGCAGGAACGATCAAAGGAAATCTAGGGTAACCACACCTGAGTACGAAGATCTGTCTAACGTAAACTGCCCCTTATCCCGTCTGGATAAAGGGCGGTTTTTGTTTTCTTACAGATTCTATTCCTTCTTGGATTAAATCAAATTAATATTACCATATTGTTCCACTTTTTTATTCTACGCATATTATGCACTATCTCACAACAAAGGAGGAAAAACAAATGGCATTTGGCAAAGTTGACCATGATGATTGTTGCTGTGAAGAAAGACGCGGCTTTGGTACAGGAATCGCAGCTGTAGTAGTTATAATTCTTCTTCTGATCGCAATGGGAATAGTATTCTAAATTAAAGGAGGAACTTCTTATGTATGGAATGGGTTATGGTGTAGGCCATGGCGTCGGTGTAGCAGTTATTGCTGTCGCTATCTTGATTCTTATTGCTTTAGGTTTGATCTTCTAATAACTTCTTATAAACAGGCTATCATCTGAAAAGGTGATAGCCCCACAAGCTACCCCCGTATGAACGTTATGCTCCCAAGAACACTCAGCAGACACGTTGAATATCATGAAGCAACAGCCCTGACACACTGATAGGTACTTAACATAAAGGGGATGGAATTGATGATTGCCACTGCATTAATCATGATTATCATTTTATTATTCATTATTATATACGAACTAACAGAGCTATTTGCGCTAGTTAAAGCTCTCAAGCCACTTATAACCTATTAACTATATTCATTTCATGATCCATGACTGAATGTTTTATGTCTCCACTTAAACAGTGAATTACTCGCTGCGTAGCGCTTCAACAGCATCCTTATAAGATGCCATTCTAGCAGGAATATGCCCACCCAGCACGGTAAGAAGGGTACTGATAATGATTAAGGTGATTGCATGACTCGGTTGCAGTTTTGCTACATTTTCAAGTTCAGCAACCTTAAAAATAATAGCATTAATTGGAATAGTACACAGCATCGCAACAACTACACCCAGCACTCCAGAAAAAATTCCAAGTATGCAGGTTTCCGCATCAAATACTCGGGTAATATCTTTTTTCCGAGCCCCTAGAGCTTTTAAGATGCCAATCTCTTTTGTTCGTTCTAGTACAGAAGTGTAGGTAATAATACTAATCATTATGAGACTGACGATCAGTGAAACCAGGACCAACTCTTTTTACTGCTAGGATAATTGCCCGAAAGCAATTCATAATTTTTTTCTAAATAATTACCCGCTTTTTTATTGATTTGAATTGGATAAGTTGATAGTCCAGCGCCTTGCATACTGGTCATTGCACCCATGTTAGCGGCTGATCCGGAAGTCATGCTTGCCATGCCCGATGTAATTAAGACTGGCAATACTTTGTCACAATATTACCATCTTGAAACTGAATGACTCGATCTGCATAGGTTTCAGCCAGTTTGGGATTATGTGTGACCATAATAACAAGTCTGTCCTTGGCGATTTCCTTGATAAGATCCATAATTTGAACACTTGTAACAGTATCAAGGGCAACTGTCGGTTCGTCGCAGAGCAGAATTTCCGGGTCATTGACAAGCGCTCATAATAAATTTAAAAGCTCATTTAATTCGTTCATCCCGTTAACAATAGTCTGAAACTTTTCTACTGGAACGTTTTTAAAAACAGTGTCAAACTGCTCCGATTTAGCCTGTAATCGTTCATTCATCGTTTCACCTTGTTTAGTGAGAGATAATGTTGTAACCCGTTCATCTTCACTGCTACGTGTACGCTTAATCAACCCTGATTTCTCCATGCTCTTACACATGGTGGAAGCATTCCCTTGATTAAGTCCAAGTACTTTACAGAGATTGCTAATATTGGTAACCGGCTCTACTGCAATTGTAAATAGAATAAAGGCCTGTATCATTGATAACCCTTCAGATTGCACTACAGGTTCAATGACTTTCTGCATACTACATCTAACAAGATACATGACCGACCACATTTCCGATTTAAAATCGCTGTACTGCATATAATCCTCCTTGCTGTATTTGCAATATAACATTTAATTTAAATTATATTTAATATAAATATATTATTTCATGAATGCTATTTAGTCAAATAAATCTATCCCGCAATAAAAAATAAATAATCTCTGGAAGCCCGCTATTACTGGCCTCCAGAGATTATTTAAGAGCTTTTCTAAGATGAAATATCAATCCAGTCGTTCTTCTTCTAATACATGTGCTCCATAATTAAAGACAAGATATAGAATGACAAAGAGCAATAATGGGATTAAAAACATCATGCTAACAGCTCGCTTTCCTAATCAATCTCACATCTAATTGTAATATAATAAGTGATTCTATAATGTCCAAAAGGCACATTTCTGTAGGTCCCTAGTCCTGTTCTACATTATTTATAGCATATCCCTTTTTACTAGTTAATAACCCGCCCACATGGTATTAATGAATCACGGACCCAGAAATGCCGGTATTTCCATGCTGATAGGATGATTTTCAAGCGTGGATTTCTTGCGAGACACGCAAAATAAGCCCCTCAGTTGAGGGCCTTTTGCAGCATTTATAGGTCAAGTAGCACCCGCGCTAGACTAATTAAACAATATCAGTGCTACATAGGAAACTGTATTTTTGCCATTGTTATAGGGTATTCCGCAAGCTTTTACCAAAGCCATTACATCGATTCCATTTGCCTCAACTGACGACACTGCTTTATCGGGAAATTGGCACTTTTCTCCTATGAGATGGGCACACTTTTCACAATAAGTACAAGGCCCTGCATTCAACGGAAGGATTTCTTTGAAGTTATAGCTATTCTCCATACATTCAAGAATTTTCCTGAATATCTTCGTATGTTGAACCCCTCCAGCTAACATGCCTTTCCAGTCCAGAGACCTCTCTATCGGATGAACTGTCTGAAACAAAAGACCTTGAGTGAATCCTGAGGCACGCTCCTTTAGCTCTTTAATAGGACCCACTGCTGGAGGACACATCCAATTTTTATTGTATGATCCACATGAATTCTGCACACATAGCTTTCTAAAATCTTCATTAAACTTGATTTCAGTCACTTCAACGATTGAAGCATGCGTCGCATTTAAATCAATGGCATCCTTGAGTAGATCGATTAACAATGTTTCCATCTGAATTGCCACCTTTTACTTGATCACGCTAATACTAGCCTCTTGAGGCAAGGCCAAACCGGCTGCCACTTCTACAGTCTTCAGAATTCCAGAAACTCCTGGGCAACTGGGATGTGGGCTATATTTTGCGAAAATTTCGTAAACCTTTCCTGCATGAAGTTTATTCAGAATTTCTTTGTAGGCATCAACTTCCGTTAACTCTTTGGCAATCTTTTGGTAATTAGGACAATCGCTTGTTATCTCCAATTTAATTATCTTGCTTCTTCGAGAATTTGATTGTGTATCATCGCTCACTGCCTTGACATTAATGGTAAAACCGCAGACCCCACTGTGAATAATTCCTGTCGCCATCTTCGTTCCTCCAATACTTTCATAGGTAATAGGTCACTATAGTCACTTCGCATTATAGGAGTTTCCCAAGTTACTTACATATTGATACACCTCAGGAACCTGGTTGACTGGCAAATTGCTTCCCAGTATCCCAGCACTACTACCAAAGATATAACCACCTCCACTTGATGCCACAGCGAGTAATTCTGAAGCTTTTTCCATTCTGTTTTCCTCACTAAACCACCCAAGATCATACCCTCCCATTAAGCACAAACTACTGTCCGCGGCCTTTTTAACTTTGGCTATATCGGCCAACGAAGAAAAATCCAAGGAATGTAACCCATTAATCCCTAAAGCAATAATATCTGTTAATACAGGAATTATATTACCATCGGCATGGAAGAAAATCGGATATTCCTGTGTCTTTAAGAGATTTACTTGTTCCCTGAGACTAGGGAAGAAAAGTTTACGCAGCTGATCTGGAGAAATAAAGGTCCCCCTTTGATAGGCAATATCGTCGGCAATAATTAGTCCATTGGCCCCTAACTTTAAAGCCTCTAGCCCTAACTGAACATTAGCAGCTACAACCTTTGCCGCAAGTTCTAGTAATATTGGATCACGTCTAGCGATCGCAATTAGGAACTCGCTGAATGAAGCAAAAAGCTTTGCAGTTCCCTGAAATGGTCCATCAATTATAGCGAAGATAAACAAATCCGTCTCTTTCCGCCATTGTTTAAATTCCTCCCAGACTGGTGCTTTAGAAGCTTGAGGGAATAAAGGAGGAAAACCTACGACATCAAGACCAAGGAGTTCACAAGCCTTAACTCTATCTGTAAACTGAACATTTCCCTTTAGACCAAATAGTTTAGCGACAAATCCATCTTCTAGATAAAACTCGCCTTTCGGTACGTGGTCCACCCACTCATGGCGTAATGCCGCTGAGACTCGTTCTATTTTTTTCAATTAGCTCTCATCCCTCAAACTAATATTATAAGAATTACCTACCGATAGGTATAGTATAGCTTATTAAAAAAGGCCGGTACAATGCTGATTGTATTATCCCTCTAGTTAAAGAAAGAAAGATAGGCAACCTTGTTCCCCGTACGATAAGCTGTCAAAAAACAGAGGTTGCCTTATTGATTTTTGTGCTCACTCCCATGATCAAAATGCAGCTAATACCCATTAGAACACCATCTAAAATTAAAGGTGTCCCCCAGCTTCCGGTACTATCTCTAATAGCTCCAGAAATGACTGGCGATAATACCGCACCAATTTCAGACACAAGATTCAACATTCCAAACGCTGCTCCACGCAAATGTACAGGGGCAATTTCTGAAGTAAGAGCGTGGGCAACCGCTTGCAACGCGAAAAAGATTAAACCTGAAATAAAGAGAATGATCGATTGCACGACCATATCTTTCCCTCCGGACATGACATATGCCGCAAAAACAAAGATAAATACCGTTAGAATTGCTTCCATTGCGATTAAGACATTGCGGCGACCATTGGTTTTATGGGCCACCATATCGGAAATTTTTCCACCTAGAGGAAAACCGATTACCCCAGCGATCGCGTTGAACGAAATAACCAGGAGGGCCGATGCAAGAGTACCACCACCAAAATCTTTTATTACAGCACCGCCCCAAAAGCCATAAAACCAGAGATGCCATAACACCGCAATATATGAGATATAGATCAGCACAAGATTTTTGTTCCTTAAAATAGGGCTTACTTCATTGCCTTTCTTGATAAAGATAAAGGCGATTAATACAAATGCTAAACATGTTAAGATGACTGCAATGATCACATCATTTAAATGCAACGCATTTGTTATAAAATAGACAGCCATAATAGCCGCCAAGAATACAAAAGCATATTTAAGCAAACTCAACAAAGCCTTACCAAAATTCTCAGAACCAATTTTTCCTCGTGGTTTGAGCGCCTGGCGAATGAAAAAGCCAGTGATTATTGTGACTGTCCCCAAAATCAGGAAAGGTGCTTTCCAGGCATTGACGCCCATGAAAGGTTGAGCCCACTCTATTATATAGACCGTTCCTACCAATGCAGCAGACAAACCTACAGTAAGTCCTCCCATGACGACCCCCATACCCAAACCGAGCTTATTAGGAGGGGTAACCTGAGCAACTAAGGAGCGATCATTTGAATAGAGTACGCCTTCACCAAGCCCGGTAAAGACCCGCAATGCAATAAAAGCTATTAACCCACCCGTTAATCCCGTTAACAGAGTGGTAATGCCGGCCCAAAAAATGCTGATAACAACGATAGTCCTGTAACCATATTTGTCACCAAAATAACCCCCTGGGAATTGTGTCAGCATATATCCAGCAAAGAATAAGCTACCCAGCAAGCCACCAAGTGCATGAGGATTACTCGCCGCCTCTAGAAATCCAACCTTGTTCGTAATCATCCAGGTAACGACCGGTCCTGTTAATGTCCGGTCAGCATAGGAGACTACCCATCCAATAAAGAGCATTAGCCAAATCGTATGATACCTTTGCCATCCTTTTTCTTTCTGCACTGACATGTAACCATCTCCTCAGTTGTTGCAGCTTGGTTTTCCGGCGAAAGACTTGTTCTATTGATTTTTTCACCGATAAGCGTTGGCTTTACCACCAATACTTCATTACTAGGGTTGTATGAGGTGAAATAACTTTGGTACTTTCATATGAAGCAAGAGAGATGAACACAATCATCTCTCTTGTTCCGAAGCCTTCAATAAACGATATTCTAGGATAATGCTTAGGCTTTTCTAGCAGCGATTTCACTTTGCATTTTTTCCAGACTTTGAGGTGTAATTTTATAAAGAAATATAATGAATATTAACCCTACGAGCATAATGACTGCAGGAACTAGTGTTAATCCGTTCTTGATATAGCTTATTAGCTGAGGAGTGGCCTCCATATTCGCGACAAACCCTGCTCCAGCAAGCACAGCCGTGATTATTATACTTCTTACAAAAATAGCTGACTTGATTGGAAAACTAATTAGGGACATGATAAACCCTCTGGCATTCTTACCTGTTTTCCATTCGCCATAATCAACCGTAGCTGAATACATTACAACCCCCAAGGCATCCGGCATTCCATATCCCAAATAGGCAATGAACATTATTATCATGAAGGAGACGTAATTCATTGGCAATGCCCATACTGCCAAAAGTCCGATTATAAAGATCGAAAGTGAGAAAATATACGTATTTCTTTCTCCATATTTCTTAGCAAGTGGATTTGCGATTAGAGCTCCAACGAACGTTACCACGTTAAGTCCCGTAAAGAAAACCGCAATGATGGCTAAATTAGTAACAACATATTTGAAATAATAGAACGCCAGTCCAAAGATAACAAACCTTCCTAAATACCTTCCAAGCTCACCTAACATCAGCCCCATAAGTGGTGGGTTGACGACGATCTGTTTCAGCATATCTCCAATAGACATTTTCTCTTCTGTTTTACCTGATTGAGCAGCGGTTCCGTGAAAAGCATAGTCTTTGGTCATAAAGAACAAGACATAATAGCAAGCCACCATAACCGCACCTGTAATGACTACCGTAAGAGTATACCCCATTGCAGGATTTCCCTTACCAAGCGCCAAGATCATCTTCATCCCGATCAAGGAAAAAGCGATAGCCCCTAATGCATTAAACATCCCCCTGTTTGTCGACATAGCAATTCTTTCTTCTCTTACATTTGTCATTGAAGAGTTCAAAGCAACATGACCCGCATAAAAAATGTTCCAAATTAAATGACTGACAACAAATCCGATGGTAATGACAATAGCGTTTGTAGTTGGGGAGCCGATTTTAGTAAACTGTAAAATAAAGAACAATGCCGCAAAGGGTGGGCCCACAAGTAACCATGAACGGTATTTACCCCACTTCATATTGCTCTTTTCCAATATAATTCCCGCTGTTGGAACCCATAAAATATCGAAAATACTCGTGACTAGCAATACTGTACCAACTAGCGCCAGTGGAAGTTTGGCAAAGTCTGTTAAAAATGCTGCAAAAAAGAATACTTCCATATTCACAAATAGCTGAAATCCAAAAGACGGTAAACCGAAAAGATTAATAATCGACTTCTTTAATCCCTTTTCCATAATAAATCTCCTCCCAAAATCCATTTCTTTACGTCTATTTTGTTGTACCGATAAACAAGGTTAAGCATTTACAGATCAAACCAACTACTTCCCCCTCTTGCCACCTCCTTCAATTGAATATTCAGAAATATCTCAGGAACAATGTGGGCAACCTCTTCCCTCGATTGAAGCATTCCGCTTTGCAGCATGTGCATAGTGGTTCCCTAAAAGGTCAGATGTTGCCCTATGAATCAAAGCGCCTGAAAACGCAATTGACTTACAGTAATAAATCCATAATAAATACAAACATAGCATCTTCGTATTTTTGAATTTTAGGTGCGATTGCTTGGGTCGGCTTTCCCTCTAATTCAGGATGCAGTGCTAAATATTCTTCCCAAGTGGCATAATATTTCGAATCCATTTTATCCTCTCCTCCTTGCATTTAATAAGTTCCATTTTCATGAACATACTCCAAGACGGCGCTCATATTTTCCGCAACTGGTCCCTTTGATTCAAAATTTATAACACTCTTGTCCGCTTGGAACCAATACTTCCCACCAGGGGCAAGGATATCAAGTAATTCTTTAGCTTTGTCAACACACTGCTGCTTGGTACCCGTTTGCAACAAGGTAATTGGATAGAAACCAGAGATAATATGTTTCTTGCCAAGTTTTTCTTTAACAAGTTTTGCGTCACCGTACTCAAATCTCATAATTGTATTTTCTGGCAATTCATACAGATAATCGAGATATCTCATCCAGTCGTTTTCCACAAACAATTGAACATTTTGGCCCATATCAGCCATTGTTTCAACCAATTTTTTGAAGGTTGGCCAGTATAAGGTTGCAAAATCTTTATCCCGCAAATAGGGAGCCATATGAAGCGGAATAAACGTATAGCCTAACATCGCAGGATTCGGCAGAGTACCTTTCTTAATCATCAGAGGTAATACCGCTTCACAGGCAGCTAATACCTTATCCGGATACCGTCTAACATCCCCCGAAATCCCTTTAAAACTTCTAAGAAAGTCTGCTAAAAAGTCGAACGGAGCTTCCGTTAAAGCACCCATCATTTGAGCATAGCCATACTTAGCATTCATCTTTGCTCTAATTGATCCAAGATACGCAGTGTCGTCGGAGTGCACCCGCATTGCTTTTGCTAATGACATAGCTACTTTCCCTGGTGCACCGTTAAACTCCGTGAACAACCGAGGTAAAACCTTTTCAACGATACAGTCATAAGGTGACGCAATAAAATCATCATATTCCTCCGCCAACAAGCCCACAACTTCCGGATGTTGCATAAATCCACTGGAACTCATGACGATAGGCGTTGACCCTAGTAGCTGATAATGTGAGGGAATTCTTATGGAACCCCCTGGATAAGTGTCGGTATAGAAATCTTGACAAAACTTATCATACACTGGCTCTAATTTCGTCAGATCCCATTGACATTCTGCCAAGTCCAAACCAGCATATTGAATGGCAAAATCCTGCGTAGCCGGATTACTAATTGGCACTCTTTTTGGAGTTTTCCCACTAAATAGATCGCGGAACAATTGATTTCTTTCATTCGTATTAGCTACGGCATCCGTCATATTATTTCACCCACCCTTGACAAGTTTTCAGCCCTTCAGCAGCGTTTGTTGTGAAAGAATCCGCACCGATCTGCTTACAAGCATCTTCATTAACAGGATTCCCACCAATAATGATTTTTACACTATCTCTTAAGCCTGCTTCGTTTAATGCCTTAACAGTGTTTTTCATGGAATCAATTGCAAGGGTCAGAACGCCACTCATCCCAATGATCTGTGGTTTAACTTCCTTTACCTTGTCAACAAACGCGCTGGGTGATACGTCAATACCTAAGTCATACACTTCAAAGCCAGCTGCTTCTGCCATACTACCAAAAATATTCTTCCCAATATCGTGCAAGTCTCCCTCAACAGTACCAATCACTATCGAACCAACTTTCTGGGAGGCTTCACCACTCATCACAGGTTTTAGTAAATCGATCGTTTGGGATAGTAACTCTCCAGCAAAAATTAAGTCTCCCACGTAGTATTCGTTCTTCTCAAACAAGTCCCCGACGATCGCCATACCTTGCTGGCACGCGAAAACAACCTTTTGAGCATCCTCACCACTGGGGTTTGTTGCAACGAAATCGTTAATCATGGCTAAAATAGCTTTTTCATCGAGGTCTCCTACCGCTTGTGTTAGTGCCTGTAAGTCAATCATAATTAATCCTCCTCATCTAATTTGAATAAATTGCCCATTACATTGAAGTAACTCTGCCGAATTAAGAATCTACTTTTACGGGGCCAATTTTATTTTTTCGGTAAGCGTTCAAGTAATTTCTGCAAAAGCGATCTTTTCCGAGTAATGCATCTGTTATATACATGGTCGTCACCAAATCGCGATTACAGGGATCTAGTATGGCAGAATCCATTCCTGCATCAATCGCTAGGGTTAAGAAGTGTTGATTAACGACTTTTCTTAATGGCATTCCAAAGGATATATTGCTTAGACCTGAAGTTACTTTAATCGTAGGATATAAGAGCTTTACTTCTTTTAATGTCGCAACAAAGTTTAACAGCGATTGATTATCTGCTGATAGCGCCATGACTAGAGGGTCAATGTGGATCCGATCAGGGGTAATATCATACGTCATGGCCTTTTCAACCATAACCTTTGTAATATCCACTCTTGTCTGAATATCCTTTGGAATCCCCCTACTATCACATGTCAGTGCAATCACTTCCCATTTTGTGCCTTTAATAATAGGGAAGATTATCTCGCATTTTCCACCTTCTTCAGATACGGAGTTAATCAATCCAGGACGTTTTGCATATGGGAAAACTTTTTCAATAACGAGTGGATTTGGGCTATCGATACACAGCGGCGTGTCCACTGCGTTCTGAACAATGTCCATAAGCCATAATAAAGTATCTATTTCGACATCTGGTGCAGTACTAGCACACAAATCAAGGTAATCAGCGCCTGCTTCAGCTTGTTTTATGGCAAGATTACGGATAAATCCCTCATCCTTTTGCTCTATAGCCTTTTTTACACTTGGTATAGTTCCATTTATTTTTTCTCCAATAACGATCATTGATAGCGCACCTCCTTGTATTTAATTCATGTTTAGTCCTGTATATACATGTATTATATTTGTATATTATCAATATTCAGTTAAGTTGTCAATTATTATTTTATGGAAAAAGAAGCAAAGAACTTATAAGTTCTTTGCTTCTTTTATTGTGCTATACATGTACCGAACGGTAGCAGGATTGTGGGAGGATACTATCCTGTATTCTCTAAGCTTTATTTGATGTCGAAATAGGTACATTGACCAAAGATACTATTAAATTTAGGATAACTTCCCAATTCAACAAATTTAACCGCCTCGGCAATATCGTTCGCCCTACGGAATTCGCTAGCAGATAACAAAGCTAATTTAGCGCCAGTGCCAGCGGCATTGCCGATCATTTTGACTTTGCTTTCCAGTTCAGCAGGAATCAAGCCAATAACACACGCGCTATGAGGATTCAAGTAGTTTCCAAAGGCGCCGGCCAAAAGTACTTCGCTAATGTCTTGTGCTTCGATCCCATAAGTTTCCATCAAGACTCTCACCCCCGCTGCCATGGCTCCTTTGGCCATCTGAAGTTCCCTGATATCACTCTGGGTAATCATAATGGGTCTACCATGACTGGTTATACTTGCTTCGGCAATCAGAAATGCACCTTGGCCTTCATACTCTATAAGATTTTCCTTGAACCTTGCAGCCAACGGATTTGTTAATTGTTCGTGAGCGATGAATTTTCCTCTCTTATTGATAAGCCCAAGTTCCACCAATCCCGCTACCGTATCGAGCAAAGCAGAACCGCAGACTCCCTGAGGTATTCCTCCCCCTATCACGGAATACTCAAACTTATCCCTATAATACACATGGTCAATTGCCCCCACAGCGCCCCTCATTCCACTACTGATTTGGGCCCCTTCAAAGGCAGGGCCTGCGGCAGCCGAACAGGCAACCATCTTTTCTCGCGAACCGAGCGCAATCTCACCATTAGTACCAATGTCAATCACGAGCTTAATCTCTTCACTGTGGTCCAACTCGGTGGCCAGTAACACTGCTACTGTGTCGGCCCCCAAAAAACCAGCAATATTGGGCAGCATAAATACTTTCCCCGCTTGATTGATACGAATTTCGAGTTGGGTGGCATTTAAAACCAAAGACTCACTCAGGGCAGGTACATAAGGGGATACCGCAATACTATGAGGATTTATTCCTAGGAAGATATGATGCATACAAGTGTTTCCTGCGATAGAAATTCCATAAATCTGGTTCCTGGTTACATAAACTTTTTGTACGGCTTCTGCAATTAATTGATTAATGGCCTCGACGACCGAATTTTGAAGTTTTATTAAACCATTTTCTTCATGGCTCGCAAAGGTGAGGCGGGAAATAACATCCGCCCCAAATTTAGTCTGGGGATTAAGCGTAGAAACGACAGTTAACTCTTTTCCAGAATATAGGTCGAGCAAATAACCCACAATGGTAGTGGTTCCAATATCAAAAGCCATTCCAAGCATCGTCTTCGTCGTGTCCTGAGGTTCTATACCGGCTAGTTCACTTTCATACATCACTGCAGTGATATGATTATTGGCACTTCTAAGGGCCTGTGGCATCTGCCTTAATATAGAAACCGTCGACTCTAATTCGCGATCTTTATACCCTTGTTCGACCAAACTTTCCTTCAGGCGACGCCAATCGGAACTCTGAGTCTCACGCGAAGGTTTATCGACTTCAATAAACAATTTGGTAAGGAGTGGCTCAATTTTAAAGGTCCTTTCATCGGAAGCAATTAAAATTTTATACTGAAGCTTCTCCTGATATGGAAGCTCGACGATTAAGTCATTATGTACAGTAGTCATGCACGCTAAGCGAATACCTTCGTCTAATTCCTTTACTTGCAGCATTTCTTGTTCCCGGGCACTCGGCGTGGTCAATCCCTTAGAAATTTTGACGCGACATTTTCCGCATGTACCTATACCGCCACAGAGAAAATCGAGTTCAAGGCCTGCCTCAATCATGACTTCCTTAAGTGTGCTACCTCCTGTTACTTTTACCGATACGTCACCAGGTCGAAAGACTACGTCATATTCGTTCAAGAAGATCCCTCCACTTTGTGTCCTTAAAGCTTTCTACATCGGACTTAGGATTAATCACTATTTCCCTGCAATTTGATATAATCTCCTCTATAACTAGTGACCCCTATGCCAATGGGCTTTTTTTCCGTATTGTAAAGTTTCTGCTCAACAACCAATAAGGCAAGTTCATCATAAATATTGAGATATCGTTTAATTTCTTCGTTAGGGATCTGTGCACTAATACTTATTCTTTTCTTTAGTGCAAAAGTAGGTATACTCTCTGAAACCATTTCCTGAAATGTTGCCTGTTCAATTTCCTTCTCTACAATAGGCATGCCTTTATTATAAAGTAAATATTTAATATCATAAGCCACTGGTAATCCATCTGTATAAAACAACCTGCGGATCTTAATTACATGCTTATTTCTGGTGGTTTGCAACGCATCTGCCAACTTTTCGTCAGGCATAATAATCGTTACTTCCAACAGCCTTGCGTTATCAACACTGTTAATAGGGTTGTTCATCTCATCATAGTACAACGTATATTTGTTAGCTTGGGGTTTTTGGACATAACTACCTTTGCCAGGAACAGAAAAGATGTATCCCTCACTCGTCAAAATAGCCAAACCTTTTCTGACCGTCATTCGACTAACGCCATATTCTTTGCAAAGTGCGGTTTCAGTCTGAATGGTATCACCTGGATTTAACTCTGTGCTATTTATCTTTCCCTTAATATCTTCAACAATTCTAATATAAATTGGATCAGCCATTACCTTCGACTCCTTGCCCATGGTCCTCTTTCATCCATTCCCTACATACTTTAGCCCCTTCGGAAACATCTGTGGCATAGCTATCCGCACCAATATATGTGAACGTATCTTTTGTAAGGTGACTAGCACCTATAATGATCTTGACGTTATCCCGAAGATTTGCTTCGATTAAAGAATCTACGACTTCTTTCATTTCATCGACCGTACTCGTTAAGACACCACTCAGCGCCACAATATCAGGATGATGTTTCGCAACATTTTTTACAAATATTTCGCTCGAGATATCTACGCCAAGATCAATGACATCAAAGCCGTAGGCCTCTAGCATATACTTAAAAATGTCTTTTCCTATGTCATGTATATCACCTTTTACAGTTCCAATAACGACCTTTCCAGCTTTTTTATCATACGTTCTATGGAAAAAATCAGTCATTTCTTCCAGTTCTAACACTTCCCTGAAAATCAGTCCTGACATGATTAGATCTGCGATATAATAGTCTTTACAATCATAAAGTTTCCCGACTCTCTTCATTCCTTCATTCATTAAATATAGCAGGTATAGAGGGTCAATTCCTTGACTTATTGCTTCCCTGGCCAATTTTAATGAATTTTCTTCGTTTAATTGTTCCACGTTCATGACCAATAATTCTTCAATTTGGCTTAAATCTTTCATTCTCTATCCTCCACAAACCATCGAGGTTTATTAGGGTAATTATACATTTTATACAGGTATATACATATGAATTTTATAATCAAATATTTGGTTTGTCAAACGGAAAATTGCTACATTTTATTGGGCGGCATTGTCTCTTATATTCAAATGACCTCCTGTAATCTGTTGGACGACTAGATCACCTTGATAATATATCTCTTCTATTTGCAGTAGGCCACTGACGAAGCTGCCAGTAAACCTTGATTGATATGAAAAATATCCTTCATCAAAGCCAAAGGTGAAGAAGGTTACTTGTCGGTCCTTTAAAGACATCTTTCTTCCCTTCTTTAAAAAACCATAAAACTCCTTTTCCATTGAAGGCCGTTTTAGTTTTGCGTATCCAACATAATCACACGACCATATTGGCAACGGGTTCCCCTCTTCAAAAACATACTCAACCCCACTGTAAGGATTAGTGCCTCTATGTGAAACGTTATATATATATTTGCCCACAAAAAGCTCAATTTCCCAATCATATATTTTTCCTGTTTGATAAGAATTACTAGCCTTTCTATTTTTCATACAGCATTCTAACCGACCATTTAGTAGGACGTTTATTAATTCGCGCTCATCTATCAATTAAAACCCTCCACTTCTTTTTCTGAAGCCCATCATTCAAACCTCGTCATTCTTTTTGATAATGCTAATATTATCTTGTTAGACTCAATAATTCGCCATCAATAAATAGTTTACCTTTTTTAACTATAAATTCCATAATTATTTTGTACATATTTTCATTAACTACAGAAACCTTCCCAGGCATGATTAATGCCTAGGAAGGTTTCCCGCTTTTGACTATCCTCATTTTTAGTCATTACTTATTGACATCAGGACCTAGACATCGAATCCAGCAGCTTTAAGCCGATGGGTTTCAATATGGCTTGCGTCACAAATTGGTTTATTCTTTGATTTGCCGCAACGACAAAGAGTGACTCTATTTCTTATTTCATAAATATAGCCATCTGAAGATTCAATGGGAATATTCCCTTTAACAGAAATTGGACCACTTGCTTGTTGTTCAGGATCCTGAAGTATTTCAAGGGAGGGTTGATAGTCAGTTTCGAGCGCTTTTCCTGCTTTATTATAGGCAACTATCCTTCCAGCTGGACAATCGGACGCAGATATAATCGCTTGTTCTCTTAATGCCGGATTATCAGAGTTTTTGGTAAGCCTCCATGCCTTTCCGTCTTTTTTGTGACATAGACGGGCATAGGCACATCGTTGATCATCTAGAAGGTCAAGATTCGGTCCCTCAACCAGTTTAGCCCGGTCTTCAAACGTCTCTCTTGAAGCCTTCTCAGCGCCTTTAAAACCGACTTTAACATGATTGCCGTCACAAAATGGTGCAGCCTCTGATTGACCGCAACGGCATAAGGCATACCTTTCAGTCTGAGGTAATTCATGGCCATCTTCTAATTCAGTTGCTTTGCCCTTAGAAACTATTATCTTCTCGGACAAAGTAATATTCCCAGTGACGATGTAAGGACCATTTTCTACTATTTTAATTTTACACTTTTTCTCATGGTTCAATATGATGATATGCCCCCTCAAATATTTTACGAGTTTCCTCGTACCATTATAACTATGTTTCCTTGCCACTTAACCTTATTATAGATTCCATGTCAAGTTGATCCTCGTGAAAACGTTGTCTTTCAAACATGATAGGATAAGGGGCGAGCACCTAATACCATTTTCTCAAGAAGAAATAAATCATTCTATAATAAGAAGGGAGTATTGCGAATGAGTTCTTCGAAAGATGCCAGTCATCGTATCGATCAACGAGAAAGGTTTACTCTCAATGAGAAAATTTGCGATGCCCACATTCATCTGTTTCCGGATCGTTTAATGGAGGCGATATTACACTGGTTTGTGCAGCAAGGGTGGACTATGCCCTATCGCCAACCCACTGAAGAACTATTAAGGTATCTAGAAAACATCGGGGTAACGTCGGCTTTTGTTTTAGGGTACGCACATAAAAAGGATATGGCAGCAGGAATTAACTTATGGCTGAAAGATTTATGTCAGAAGTATTCCTGGTTACACCCTTTTGCTGCCCTACATCAGGAGGACCATGACCTTGTGAGTATCTTAAGCCAAGCCCTTGATGAATGGGATTTTCCAGGTGTCAAAATACACACGTTCGTTCAAAAAGTTGCTGTTAACGATGGGCGATTGTGGCCTGTGTATCGAATGCTCAGTGAACGGCGAAAAGGTCTAATACTACATTTAAGCGGTATGCCGATAGAAGGCCCTTATACACGTGTTGAGAACCTTACGGAAGTGCTGAGGTCCTTCCCCAATCTTAAGGTGACCATTGCTCATATGGGACTGCCCAAGGACTTCTCCCTCGCTATAAAATTTGCTGCTAGCTATCCCAACGTCTACCTAGACACAGCCTTCATCCTTGGTAACCCACGTTTTCCAGTGCAGGATGAGTGGCTTAAAGCAATTGATGAGAATCCTACAAAATTTATGTTCGGGACGGATTTTCCCATCATGGATTACTCCCCCTGCGATGCCATCCAAGCCCTGAAGCAGCTTCCGCTTTCAGAGGAAACTAAATCGCTGTTACTTTGGGATAATGCCATGAGTTTTCTCAACTCCCACCGTTAATCATTTTCTAAACAACAATACTCCCCGCCATAATATCCGGTAAATGCCTATGATCCTTACTAATAACCACCATCAAAATGTAAACCACTGGCAATGACATTGCTAGTCCACATAGAACCAATGTTAATCCTGATTCATACCCATAGTACATTCCTCTAATTGTACTCATGTGCCCTAGCTGCCACGGCAAAAACTTCAAAACATTTCTGATAATACTTCCTCTTATTGGATTGTGTTGATACCTCACCATCAATCCGCTCTTTCTTTTACCGATGGAAGCATAAGGGCTTTTACCTTCCCAGAATGTGAAGATACCTATTATAGGTAGAATACTTGCCAAAAATGCTATCCACTGAGACTGAGTTTGTGAAAAAACAGGCATTGAACCTATCACAAAGTGATAGAACATAAGGGTAAAAAATAATAAGGCAATTAAATACGCACTAATGAAAATCCACTCCCAAAGTAGTGCCTTTATACGAATTTTAAGTTTGGCCCCTGCTACTTCTACATGGTTGATTTCCAAGCTATCATCTCCAGTCATGGATATCACATTTTACCATTCAGTGAAACAAAGTACAATCGAATGTTGCGTAGTCTTAAAACTGTGATTCAAACCACACTATGACAAAACGATCTTGAGAGATCCACAGAGTTGGATCTCTTCTAAAATAGCTCTCCCCAGCAGAAAATGATTAATTAACTTTCTTAAGTCCGTCAATCAAATGCCTAATCGCGATCACTGGATGTATCAAGAGCATCCTGGGACCCGAATAGCGCATGATCTCGATGATTCTTTTACGCATTTCGGGTTTATAGCAATGCACAGTACATTTGCCACATGTCGGTTTATTTTCTCCAAATTTACAACTTGCAAGGCGGGTCAGGGCATAATCAGATAATCCTTGACATTCTGAACACAGTACCCTGGCAGAATGGTGGTGAACTTTACAATAGTGCCTTATCATCATTTGCAGAGTAGTTCTTTCACGCTCTAACATAATCCACATCCCATGCAAGTATTTTTATCTACAAACCCTATCATAATATATAATTCCCTGTAATAGAAATTGAAGCACCTTAAGATAGTTACATCCCAAGGGTGCTTTCTCAATATAAGAAAAAAACATTACAAAAGAATTAACTAATGAGCGGATACGAGTTTCAATCCTATAATTCCTATTACTATAAATCCAATAAAAATTAACCGGCTTGGGTCAATAGGTTCTTTGAACAATATTACTCCCAACGTTACAGTACCAACTGTACCAATTCCTGTCCAAATTGCATATGCTGTACCTAAGGGAATATTTTTTAATGCTAATGATAAAAAATAAAAACTTGCTATCATTCCTAATATGGTGAAAATACTTGGTACAAGTTTTGTAAAGCCATCCGAATACTTTAAACCTACAGCCCAACATACTTCTAAAAGTCCTGCTACAAATAATAATAACCATTTCATCATTGTCACTCCTCGTATAATATTTAATAAAGCCTGAGAGATTCTATCTCCCAGGCTTTTATCCTTCCGTGAACACAGTTTAAACTGTGCGTTTTATCTCGGACCAGACCAGTTATTAAAACTGCGGAACCCTATAAAACTTAAAACATAAATTAAACTATTTTAATAATATTAGCAAAAGACAATAAGATAGTCAATTCCGCTTTCCAATCAATTGAAGTCTAGGTTGTTGTTATGGACGAATACATAGAGAGATGTGTTTTGAGTCACACTTAGGGAGTAGTGATGATGTTACACTAATAAACATAAAGGGAGGTTTTACAGACATGGCAGAAGTGAAAAAAGCAGTTCAGCGAGGAACTCTATGAATTTGCACAAAAAGCAATGCTCTAATTAAACCGCAGTTTCAAATGTTACGGGCAACAAACTAAACACACCGAAATCATTGAATTGATTTCGGTGTGTTTTTGTTCATCTTCTAAATAATTATTTCCATATTGTTCCACTTGTTACAGGCTATGCATATTATTAGGTATCACCAGAAAGGGAGGAAACGCAAATGGGAATGGGAAATGGCATGAACTCAGGAATTGCTGCAGTCGTCGTAATAATTCTTCTTTTGATTGCAATGGGAATCGTATTCTAAATATAAATATACAGTAAACGTTAATTTAGGAGGTGATTTTATGTACGGGTATGGAGTTGGAGCTGCTCAAGTGAATAATCTGGGTCGAAATGAGCCACCGTTCCGGAAAGTGAGTACCACGTCTCCGGAATATTTGAGCCAGGTTTCCGGTACGAGTGCCACTGGGTTAATCTCCACTGTAGAATGTAATTATGCATTACTGAGCGTAGTGTAAATAACATTCTTAGGAGGTCATTCAATGACCAATTATCGGGAGATCCTTCGGCTTCACAGTCAAGGGATCAGTCAACGCAGTATCGCTACCAGTTGTGCCTGCTCACGTAACACCGTGGCAAAAGTGTTGCTGCGAGCAGATGAGATGAATCTCTCATGGCCGTTA
>DASRMG010000250.1:0-10780 GCA_035648035.1 Desulfosporosinus sp.
GATTTAGGGAGTGTGCTCACAGGGAAGGCCGATGTTGTGATTGCCAATATTATTGCCGATGTTATCTTAATGCTACTTCCGGATTTAAACCGTATATTGTTGCCAAACGGTGAATTCTTAGCGTCGGGTATTATTAAAAAACGTTCCAATGAGGTGGAAGCAGGATTGAAGAAAGCCGGATTCGAGATCTTGGAGCGACTTGAAGATTCTGGTTGGATTTTATTTCGAGCGAGGTGGGCAAAAGATGAATCGGTTTAAAATTTCAGAGCTCGGAAAAGATGTTTTTTGGTTACGTGATTCGGAACGTGATCACCTTGCGAAGGTGCTGAGGTTGTCACCTGGAGATATTATTGTAGGGTTCAATAATACCGGGATGGAATATACAGCAGTCATAGTTAAGATCGAGGATAAAAGTGTTACCTGCCGGGTACTCAGTACGGATCATCCTGATGTGGAAGCCCATACTACGGTGTATCTCGTGGCAGGGCTTTCTAAAGGCGAGAAGATGGAGTGGGTGATCCAAAAAGGGACTGAACTGGGCATGGAAGGTCTCATTCCGTTGCGGACCAAACGGTCTATTATGCACCTCGAGGGAAGTAAAGCACAAGATAGAGTGGTACGCTGGCAAAAGATTGCTGCAGAAGCGTCAAAACAATCACATCGGGTTCGAGAACCGCAAATAGCGAAAGTTTGTGATTGGCAGGAGTTAGCGGTCCATTTGCCGGAGGACACTCAGTGGGTTATTCCTTATGAAGAAGAAAGAACTCAGGGGTTTACTTCTGTGCTTGAAAGCATGGATCCTAAGCGCCCGATTGCATTATTGATTGGTCCTGAGGGTGGCTTTGCCGAGACGGAGGTGGCTTTTGCCCAAGAGAAACTTGGGGCTAAGAGCGTTTCGTTGGGGCCGAGGATTTTGAGGACGGAGACGGCTTCGTTGGCTGCGTTGACGATGGTGCTATTCCATTTCGGGGATTTAGGCTGACTTAGCGGACGCAGAAGTAAACTAGGGTATAAGCTCGGGGACTTGCGTGACAACGCGCTCCCTCCTGCGACACAGAGGGGGACTTGCGTGACAATGCGCTCGGTACTTACGACACAGAGAAAACTAGCGAGTAAGCTCTTGTCTCTGGGGAACGGGGTGCCCGCCAGACTCACCATCCTTGGCTCGGTTGGCGGCAGCTCACATCACGTTCGCTGCCCCGTATTTGGGGTCGCTTACTCGGAGTTTGCTATTCTGCTTACGTAAAGACGTCGCGCTAGTGTCACGCAAGTCCCGTTCTTCTGCTTTCGGGGTTTGGAACGTATCAAGGGACGTTTCGTTTTACTCGTGTGGGCTGACGCAGATCGTTAAGCGGGTTAAGGTACGGTACTTACTTGCATTCATTGTCAGGGCAAACATAACCGTTCAATAATGCAGGGCGTTCTCAATTCGCTCTAAGATACGGTTATAGAGGAATTGATGGTATTTATACTGAGAACGATCAAGTAGAGGTGTCAATTTTCCCACATCTCATCATTGAGTTGAAAACAGTGTTCGATTCTTAGCGGACTCTACTAAAGCGACAGTTCCTTTGTTTACAGTAAATGCATGGGGAGGTCGCTTCTTTTTTAGATCAATTAATGGCTAAGAAATGCTTTTTAGTATATACTATGTATATACGAGAGGGGGTTTTCTGATGGGTGTTATCATTGCAAAATGGGGAAATGGTTTGGGTCTGCATATTCCCCAATACGTGGCGAGGGAAATCGGTCTTGAAAGCGGAACTCGAGTGGACATTAAAATAGTTGACGGAGCGATTGTAGTTAAACCCAGAGCCTATAATCTAAAAGAACTTTTAGATCAGGTAACTCCTGAAAATCTTCATAGAGAGATTAACACAGGAGAACGGAGTGGGAATGAAGAATGGTAAGAACTAATTCTCCTGACAGAGGAGATGTTGTCTGGCTTCAATTCAATCCTCAGACAGGGCATGAGCAGGCGGGAAAGCGACCAGCTTTAGTATTATCGCCAAAACAATATAACCAAAAGACAGGACTGGCTTTATTTTGTCCCATTACGAGTAAAGTTAAGGGTTATCCATTTGAAGTTAAATTACCGGAAGGACTTTCCGTAGAGGGCGTTATTCTGGCAGATCAAGTTAAAAGTCTTGATTGGATCAGTCGAACGGCACAATTTGTATGTAAAGTACCAGCTGAAATAATGCAGGAAGTAATACTGAAAATTGAAACTTTATTTGAGGGTTGACCAAAAATAACCCCATTAGGTTTTTGATAAAAGGGTGGAATATATATGTCTTGCCAAGTCGAACAGGATAAAGCACTTTCGTCGGTTTGTTTTGTGACGCTTGGTTGCAAGGTGAATCAGACGGAAAGTGAAGCGGTGGCTCAACTTTTTAGGGAGGCAAAGTATCGGGTGGTGGCTGCCTCGGAAGCTGCGGATGTTGTGGTTGTTAATACTTGTACAGTGACGAATATGGGAGATAGTAAGTCGCGTCGTGTGATTCGCCGTATGATTAGGGAACATCCGGAGAGTGTTGTCGTGGTGATGGGTTGTTATGCCCAAACTGCTTCTGGTGAAGTCTTGGGTATTGAAGGGGTTGATCTTGTGCTTGGAACGCAGGATCGCTTAAAGATGTTAGAGTGGGTAGAGCGGGTGAAGGCTGAGCGAAAGCCTCTGAATGCTGTGCACGAGATCTGGAAGGCGGAGGCGTTTGAAGAACTTCCTCAACTATGCGAAGAGCATCGGGCGAGGGCGCTTCTCAAGATTCAGGAGGGGTGTAATCAATTTTGCACCTATTGTATTATTCCTTATGCACGGGGCCCGTTGCGGAGTCGACTTCCAGAAAATGCATTCGCTGAGGCTAGCCGTCTCGTTGAGGCGGGACATCCGGAAATAGTCTTGACTGGAATTCATACGGGGTTTTATGGGCAAGATCTAGGGGAAGAATGGAAATTGGCTCGTTTAGTAGGGGAATTGGTGGAGATACCAGGGCTGCGTCGTCTGCGTTTGAGCTCGATTGAGCCGATGGAATATACGCCTGCCCTGATTGAGCGTATCGTCTCGTCAGAGAAGGTCTGTCCCCACTTACATATGCCCTTGCAGAGTGGAAGCGATCGTATATTGACCTCAATGAACCGTCCCTATACTTTGCAAGAATACCGAGCACTATTGGAGAGCCTCCGTGAGCGAATCCCTCAGCTTGCGGTCACGACCGACATCATTGCAGGTTTTCCAGGAGAAACAGAGGACGATCACGCTTCAACTTTAGAGTTTGTGAGGTCCTGCAACTTTTCAGGAATCAACGTGTTCCCATATTCCAAACGGAAGGGAACGCCTGCGGCAGATTATCCGGATCAGGTTCCAAAGCATGTTAAGGAACAACGGGTCAAGGATCTGTTGTTGATTGCTCGTGCTAGCCAGCAAGAGTTCATACGTGGTTTTATTGGGAAACCTGTGGAAATACTGATAGAATGGATTGACCCGCAAGGGCGTGCTATAGGGCATACTCCCCACTATATTCAGGTTCACATTCCCCCTGGTGCCACTCTGAAACCCTTGGCAGCTCGAGAGTTTGTGACGATTGTTTTGGACGAAGGGATGCTGTGAAATTTCACGCCAAATCTCGGTATCATCGAGGATGACGACTAGAACAAATCTGCGCTTTATTTAATAAGATAAGGGAGAGATAACTATGCATGACGATGATTGTCTATTTTGTAAAATTGTCCGTCGGGAAATCCCTAGTGAAATTGCCTATGAGGATGACGAGGTGATTGCTTTTAAAGATAATCAACCGTTAGCCCCTGTGCACTTGCTCGTTATTCCAAAAGAGCATTTACTTAGTCTTAATGAAGTTACGCCTGAATATCAACCATTAATCGGTCATATTTTTGGCGTAATCCAACGTTTAGCACAGGAGTTAGGCGTGTCCAAGTCGGGCTACAGAGTGGTCACGAATACTGGGTCTGACGGAGGTCAAGTCGTGGGCCACCTACATTTTCATTTACTCGGGGGACAGGCGCTTAATGCGAAAATTGGATAATAGTAGGTTGGACGGATAATTTATGAGATAAAGTAACCTTGACGCAAACTATTTCATCACGTATAATAATAAGGGTATATTTGTGAATATCCAGTGGAGGGAGGGAAAAAACTATGAGTGAAGTCAAAGTTGGTAAAAGCGAATCCCTGGATGCCGCACTCCGCCGGTTTAAGCGTACGTGTCAAAAGGCTGGGTTGAGTGCAGAGGCTCGTAAGCATGAAGCATATGAGAAACCAAGCGTGAAGAAAAAGAAAAAATCTGAAGCTGCACGTAAACGCAAGTTCAAGTAAGGAAGTGTCCGAATTGACTCTCAAGGATCGCCTCGTTGAGGATATGAAGGTTGCCATGAAGGCCAAAGAGGAGGGGAAGGTAAGACTTTCCGTCATTCGAATGGTCAGGGCTGAGATAAGAAACGCTGAGATCGACAAGAAAATTGACTTTACCGATGCTCAAGTCATCGAAGTATTAGCGCATCAATTAAAACAACGCCGAGATGAACTCGATGAGTTTATCAAAGCGGATCGCCCCGAAACGGTTGAGGCTTTGAAAAAGGAAATATCCGTTTTAATGGAGTACCTTCCTCAACAGCTTTCCGAAGGGGATATTCGTCAACTCGTCCAGGAAACTATTGCCACTGTGGGGGCTCAGGGTCCTAAGGATCTTGGGAAAGTCATGGGTGCATTATCCCCTAAGACCAAAGGTCGTGCAGATGGCAAGCTTGTTAATCTGCTGGTTCGAGAAATTCTCGGTGCATAAGGAATGAATGTTAAAAAGACCTAGTTGCGTAAAAACAACTGGGTCTTTTGAATATTATAGAATTAGGTCAAAGGCTTGGACTAATTTTGCTCTTCCCTTCATATTATCATACAGAAGGGGAGGGTCTTTTGATGTTCAAGAAATTACAAACGAGTGTCGGAAATATTTTGGATTTTCCACCAGATGTGGTGGCAGAAGGTCCCAAAATTACTATAACCGGACGAAATCAGATGATGGTGGAGAATTACATAAGCATTGTGAGTTTCTCGGAAGAAGAAATACGTTTGGAAACTGCTGAGGGGGATGTCTGTTTTGGAGGGAAGAGGTTGGTGCTTAAGGTCATCTTAGCGACAGAACTTAGAATTGAAGGGGAACTTTCTTCCGTGTCGTTTGTAGGAGGGGAGATAAAATAATGTTTGAACGATTGCGGGCTTTTTGGCAGGGACGGATCTTCTTCCTGGCGAGGGGAAACCAGTTAGCGAGCTTTCTAAATCAAGTGTTAAAAGACGGCGTGATTGTCTATAATACGCAAAAATCGGAACGCGGAATGCGGGGTCAGATTAAACTGGCAGATTTTCGTCGTATGCGGCGGGCAGCGCGCAAAACCCACACTAGGATTCATATTATGGCTAAATATGGCTGGCCGTTTATTGCTGCTCGCTGGTGGCGTAGAAAAGGTCTTTTGACGGGGATTGCCTTAATTGCCTTGATCTTGACGATTCTGTCCCAGCTTGTGTTGTCAATTTCGGTCGTGGATAATAAAAACGTTATAACCTCTGAAGTCTTGGAACGGGCTGAGAAGCTAGGTCTTAAACCTTGGGCGTATTCAAAAGATCTAGATTTAAATCGGATTGCCAAAACCCTGCAGGAACAATTGCCGGATGCTGCTTGGATTGGCGTGAAACGGAATGGTACTGATGTCGTGATTAAGATTTCAGAGAAAACCCGTCCGTCAATCCCTGAAGAAGCGGGTAATCTTGTGGCGAGGCATGCTGGAATTATCAAGGAAATTATGGTGATTCAAGGAATTCCTCAGGTTCATGAAGGAGAAACCGTCCGGGCGGGTCAAGTGCTGATTACACAGGCCTTAATTCTAGGTGCTCCCACGACACCTGTTGCTCCAAAGGCTACTGTAAATAATAGCAAAAGTACTAAACCGACGCCCGCGTCCTCTATGGCCAGAGGGTTTGTGCGTGCCCGAGTGTGGTATAGTGCAGAGAAAGAAATACCCTTGGTGGAAGATAAAGTCGTGGAAAGTGGCAAATATGCGACGGGGTGGGGTATAAAATTCGGCTCACGCGTCATAATGGTAACAATGCAAGATTCACCGTATGAGCAAGACAATAAGGAAGTCACGAATCATTCCTTGAAGCCCTGGAGGAATTGGCGTTTCCCTGTCGAAGTTATAGGAGTGAAATATAAAGAACTCCAAAATGTGCACTTTGTACGCTCTATTGACGAAGCACGTCAACTGGCAGAAGAAACGGCTCGGACTGAAGTTCAGAAGAAAATGACGCCGGGGGTTCCGGTTGTGGTAGAGAACGTGAAGGTCGTTCCCAACATTTCAGGCGCCGAACGGGTGAGAGTAGAAGTCGAAACCTACGAGGATTTGGCAGTCTACGCTAATCCTTAAGGGATGATTCCTGCAGCCTTTCCTTCGGCCTTGGAAGCGTCAGTAGAGTCAAGGCACTGTAAGTAAGGATGGTAGTATTGAAGATCATTTGGATCAAAAAAATATCGAAGGAGCTTTCCAACCGTATGGAATCTCTTCAACATCACACCACGTGGCTTCGCGCTATCGTTGGGGTGGTGTATTTTCTGTTGTTTACGGTTCTGTTATCCTCAAGCTTGTTTGTCGATAAACTTCATTTTGAAGTCGGGGAACCTAGCCCTCAGCTCATTACAGCACCAAGGGATAAGAATATTGAAGATATTGAAAAGTATGTTCAAGATCAAGATGCCGCGGCCAAAGCGGTTCAAGCAGTGTACATGCCAGATGTAAAATATTTAACGGAGCTGACCCAAGATATCGACGTAGCCTTCACTGCCCTGGAGGAAGCCGGCGTCTCCACGGAGGAAGAGAGTGTACGTGTCGCTAAGCTGGAGGAGACGCAACCGTTTAAGGGTATAGCGAAGGGAATCCTACTTTCGTTGATGAAGACGTCTCCAGACGCGTTAACTGCTGCTCAACAAATCGGCAGTAATATTATCTTAAATAGAGCGCGCAACGGGGATACTGGGGCGCGGACGGAGGAGGATGTGCCCTCACTTCGTGAAAAAACCAAATCAGATATTAATAAGTCCGGGCTTCAGGACGATGCTAAAGTATTCTTTGAGGCCTTTATGGATCAAAAAGTGACTCACCCTACCTTGATGGTCGACGCAGTCACCACGGACAAATTACGCGAAGTGGCTCGCACAAGTGTTGAAAAAAATGTAACTCTTTACAAGGCCAACCAAAAGATCGTGGGTGCGGGTGACCTTGTGGATGAACAGGTTTACCGAGTATTGCTCGAATATGGCTTGATTAATGGCAGTAACACTTGGAAGACAGCCTCGGGAATTGGTTTGATTGTTCTCGTCGGAATAGCCACCCTATGGATTTATTTGCTGCGATATAGACGGGACCTATTGCCTTTGCCCAACCGAATTGTTCTGATTGGACTGACGATGTTCTTGGTTCTGGCGATCGGTCGTGGCGTGATTTCCTTAAATTTAGGAGGGCCGGAATTCAATGCCTTGTCTGGCATGCTCATTCCAGTGGCCTGGGCGACTATGACGGTTGCCATCTTAATTGGCGTGGATGTGGCCTTGTTAGTGGCGGTGATCTTAGCAATTCTCGTGGCAATCTTAGTGGACCCTACTCTATCAACTTCGTTTGGGCTTCAAACAGGCATAGTAGCTCTTTTTGGAGGATTTGTCGGGGTGTTTAGTGTCTCCCATTTGAGCCAGCGTTCTGATTTGGCCCGCGCTGGACTATTTGTGTCGGCGACCAATATATTGTTGGTCAGTGCGATCGCCTTGACCACGGGAATGCGTTTGTCGGTGTGGTTGGTAGGCGTGCTCTTGGCAGGCGTTAACGGTGTGGCATCTTCCTTTTTAACGGTGGGTGGGTTGCACTGGTTTGAGTCAGGATTTAGGATTACTTCCTCTGTTCGGCTTTTGGAATTATCCAACCCCAATCGCCCGTTGCTGAAGCGCTTAATGATGGAGGCACCAGGCACGTATCACCACAGTATTTTAGTGGGCAATCTGGCCGAGGCGGCTGCTGAGGTCGTGAATGCAGATAGCACGTTGGTAAGGGTCGGCGCAATGTATCATGATATTGGTAAACTAAAACGGCCTTACTTTTTCATTGAAAATCAATTTGCCCAAGATAATCCCCATGATAAAATTGCTCCCACTCTGAGTTCCCTCATTATCATCTCCCACGTCAAGGATGGGTTGGAATTGGCCAAGGAACATAAGCTTCCGCAACAGATTCAAGATATTATTGCGCAGCACCACGGTGAATCAACGGTGAGCTTCTTTTATCATAAGGCCCTTGAGGGAAATGATGAGGTCCCTGAAGAATCTTTCCGTTATGAAGGGCCAAAACCTCAGACCAAAGAAGCGGCGCTTGTGACTTTAGCGGATAACGTGGAAGCGGCAGTACGGTCAATGAAACAGCCCACACCAGGGAAAGTTGAAGGATTTGTTCGAAAAATTATCAAGGACAAGCTTAATGATGGACAGTTAAACCAATGTGATTTAACCTTTCAAGACTTAGATCGGATTGCGATGGCCTTTGTGCGGGTCTTGAACGGTATTTTCCATTCCCGCGTTGAATATCCTGAGTTACCAGCGGGAAAGGAACATGGGAGCGGTGTTGCACCGAAGAAACTCATCGAAGATATAGATGTGAGTCAAGAAGCCAGCACAGTAGGTGGGGTCGCAGAAAAGGTTGCTGATAGCGACGAGGCTGACCCTGTTGAAGATCTTAAAGTCTAATATCGAAGGGAGAAAAATACGTGATTTTAGATATTGCCTGGGAAGAAGCGTCTATTTTTATTGAACAGCGGGAACTGCTCGAGGCAATGCTAAATCAGGCGATTGAAGCCGGAATTCGTCTCTCCGGTGGGTCGGATGAGGCGGAAGTGAGCCTGATGTTGGTGGAGGATCAGCGCATCCATGACTTGAATCTGGAGTATCGAGGGGTGGACCGGGCTACGGATGTTCTTTCGTTTGCTTTACAAGAGGATATGGAGGACGAACCTGATTCGGGGTTCGAAGATGAAATGCTTGGGGACATCGTGATTTCTGTACCGAAGGCAAGGGCACAAGCAGAAGAATATGGTCATTCCTTTGAACGGGAACTGGTTTATCTTGCGGTTCATGGGACGCTTCATTTATTAGGGTTTGATCATGAAGAAGAGACCGAGAAACAAGCGATGCGCCTCAAAGAAGAAGAAGTCATGGCGCTACTTAACTTAGAAAGAGCTTAGAATAAAGAAATTTGGGGATCCATATGGAGGCACGCATGGGGAGATACGAGAAGCCTGGTTTTTGGTCCAGTCTCAATCAGGCTCGGCGAGGATTGGTTCATACCTGGAAAACCCAGGAACATATGAAGGTTCATGTCGTCGCGGGAAGTGGCGTCTTATGTATCGCGGGGTTGTGTGGGGTTACGAAGTTTGAATGGTTATTTCTGGTTTTAGCAATAGGGTGTGTTATTGGCGCAGAAGTCATGAATACTGCCGTTGAAACTGTGGTGGATTTGGTTGAACCAAACTTTCACGTATTAGCGAGAACGGCCAAGGACGTGGCGTCAGGGGCTGTTGTTGTGGCGGTCGTTCAAGCGGTGGTCATTGGGATGGTTGTCTTTTTGCCACGGTTGGTTGGCTTTGTGAGCAGGAACTTTTAGGTACTTTCTCCAGCCCTGCCTCTCTCGCTCAAGCAGGCCGGGGACTTGTGTGACACCGCTCTACCTACCTACGACGCAGAGCAAACTAGCCGTGTAAGCTCTTCCCTTTGGGGAGCGGGATTCCCGCCAGACTCGCCATCCTTGGCTCGGTTGGCGGCAGCGCACGTCCTTGTGCGCTGTCCCTTATTTGGGGTCGCTTACACGGAGTTTGCTAGGCTGCTTACGTAGAGAGGCAACGCTACAGTCACCCAAGTCCCTGGCTTGTATATGGGGTCACTGGAGCAGTAATGACGAGAAGGGTTCGCAGTGTAGCGTATCAAAGTTGCTCAAGAGCGCTTTCATATGGCGTAGTAATGTACACTGCTCGTTTCGTCTCTTGGATAGCGGACCATTAAAAGAAGATTGAAAGATTAGCTTTCATAAGCGCGAGGTTCCTGGCTAAGCTCTCAGCGCGCATCTGCCAGATTAAACTTAGGCAAAAGGATTCTAACAATTCCTTGCTTCTGGTCTCCGGGGTTTGGACGCTGAGGGATGTGTGTAAAACAGCAGTGGTGCTCGACGAGTGTTAATGACAGGAGGTTTGTGTATGAAGATAGAGCCATCCCTGACGGACAGAGTTTTTAAAGACCTTGAACCGGAGTTAATGTTGGAACTGATTCATCAGGCTCAGGCGGCTTATCTGCAGGCGTATGTGCCGTATTCCCATTATCCTGTTGGGTCGGCGGCGATTTTTTCCTCTGGGAAGATTTATAGCGGGTGTAACATAGAGAATGCAAGTTACGGTTTAACGGTTTGTGCAGAGCGTAATGCTATTTTCCAGGCTATCGCTGAGGGAGAACGGGACTTGAAAGGCATTGCGATTGCTGTACCGACGGATACCTTTCCTTCGCCTTGTGGTGCGTGTCGTCAAGTGATGAGGGAGTTTGCAGTGGATTGCCCGGTGCTTTTGATCAATGGTTCTGGGCAGACGAAGGTGACGAGTTTGAAGACGCTGTTGCCGGATTCGTTTGGGCCTGAGTTTCTATAAAGGGACTTGTGTGACAGAGCTCTCGGTGCTTACGACACAGAGTAAACTAAC
>DASRMG010000251.1:0-24111 GCA_035648035.1 Desulfosporosinus sp.
AGTTTCAGGTTGAACGGCAGATAGAATCACATGATGGCTATCACAGACAATTACAGCGCGCGTACGTCGACCATAAGTCGCATCAATAAGCATACTCGCATCCCGTGCTTCTTGAATAATACGTTTTATCGGGGCAGATTCTGGGCTCACAATCGATACAATTCGGTTGGCAGATACGATATTGCCAAACCCGATGTTGATGAGCTTAATGTCCAAGACGGATCCTCCATTACTCTAGATTCTGGATTTGCTCACGCACTTTTTCCAATTCACTTTTTATACCGACGACCTGTTGTCCAATTTTTAAGTCATTGGCTTTTGATCCAATGGTATTGATTTCTCGGTTCATTTCCTGAATCAGGAAATCAAGTCTGCGTCCCACTGAATCGTTACTTCTCAGAGCCTCGCGCCCTTGAGCCAGATGGCTTTCAAAGCGAACCAGCTCTTCTGTGATTGAGGCGCGATCCGCAAAATATACCACCTCGTTCGCCAGTCTCGTCGCATCCAATTCTACTTCTTTCAGTAACGTCTGAATGCGGTCCTGCAAGCGTTCTTGATAATCGGACACGACTAAGGGAGAACGTTCAGCAATATGCTGCAGAGACTGGGTGATAAAATCAAGCCTTTGTAGTAGATCGGACGCTAATTTTTCTCCTTCAATACTGCGCATTTGTGCGAAGCTATCTGAGGCTAACTTAAGGGCCTCAGTGCATGCCCCCCACAAAATATCAAGCTCGATCTCAGGGTCCACAACCGAAAGGATCTCCGGAAAAGCCACTAGACGGTAAACATCGGTTTCATAGGTCGTATGTAGAGCTAATGCGAGATCCTTCAAAATCTTATCATACGACAGTGCTAAATCTTTGTCAACCTTCACCAATCGCTTCATTGCTTCAGTTTTCACCAGATTAACAGACACTTCAATCCGACCGCGCTGGAATTTTCCTTGCAACGTTTTTCGTATTTGTTCCTCAAACCCAACTAGATGACGAGGTGCTCTCACTAGGATCTCTAAAAATCTATGGTTTACCGATTTCAGCTCGATAGTGAACTGATAACCGCCTACGCTAGCCTCACCCCGTCCAAATCCTGTCATGCTATTTGCCATACACCCCCGATTTAACCACCGATCAACCGGGATATTCACCTCTTCATCATTACTAAAGCACGCATCCTAAAGGAATGCTCTTAAAATTCAAATTGTCCTAAGTTTTCTTGTATTCGTTTTAAAGCTTCTCGAAGTCGTTCAGTACTGATAGTTAACGATATACGGAAGTAACCTTCACCATATTCCCCATAGCCGTTGCCAGGGGTAATGACTACGCCGGTCTTCTCTAAGACTAATTCGCAGAAAGACGTCGAGGTGTATCCCTTTGGCACTTTTGGCCAAACATAGATCGTAGCCTTAGGCCGTTCCACGTTCCAGCCTAAAGCTGTTAGGGCTTCTATCACGATATCTTGTCGTTCTTGGTATATCTTACAAAGTTCTGGGATGATTTCCTGGTTCCCTAAAAGCCCTTCGATAGCAGCCTCTTGGATTGCCTGGAAAACCCCAGAGTCAATATTTGATTTAATGCGGCCAAGCGCTTCGATAACCCTTGCATTACCTGCTGCCCACCCGATTCTCCAGCCGGTCATATTATAGGTCTTGGACAACGAATGAAATTCGATTCCAACCTCCTTAGCCCCTGGAATCTCCAGAAAGCTCAAAGGCTTATAGCCCTTAAAGGCAATTTCCGAGTAAGGACCATCATGACAGATAATAATATCATTCTTTTTAGCATAAGCGATGGCCTTTAAATAGAAGGTTTCATCCGCGACTGCGCCCGTTGGGTTATTGGGATAATTCAAGAACATAAGTTTCGCTTTCTGGGCAATATCTTCTGGGATCGCGTCAAAATCTGGCAAGAAGCCGTTCTCTTCTTTGAGGGGCATGATATAGGGAACGCCTCCTGCAAGCAAGGTACCTACGCCATAAACGGGATAGCCGGGATCAGGAATTAAGGCAACGTCGCCTTCGTTCAGATAACAAAGTGAAATATGAGCGATCCCTTCTTTAGAACCAATCAAGGTCACCACTTCTTTTTTGGGGTCAAGCGTAATATTGGAACGCCGTTTATACCACTCTGCGACCGCTTGGCGGAACTTCAACATTCCTATGTACGAAGGATAGCGATGATTTTCCGTATTGTGTGCAGCTTTTACCAGCGCTTCAATAATATGATCTGGCGTTGGGCGATCAGGGTCCCCTATGCCAAGACTTATGACGTCGACACCCTTCGCTTTAGCATTGGCAATTTTTTCATCAATACGAGCAAATAAATACGGGGGTAATGACTGAATTCTTTGTGCTTCTTCCATAAATAAAATCCTCCTTTGTTTACATTACTTTTTGTCTATTACATGTTTTGACTCAATGCCCTATCTCCAACCATTCGCCCTTAAACACATACGTCGCCGGACCGGTCATGTAGACATGATTGTCTAATCCCCATTCAATGAATAAATCTCCACCCGGTAGATGAATCGTCACGGTTCGTTCCGTTTTATGATTAAGCACAGCAGCAACTGCCGTTGCACAAGCGCCAGTCCCACAGGCCAGCGTCGGTCCAGCACCCCGTTCCCACACTTTCATCGTCAACTCCTTGGCAGAATTGACTTCTATAAACTCCACATTGGTCTTACGTGGAAACAAAGAATGTGTCTCAAGGGCTGGACCAAGACGCTCAAAATCCACCGTTGCAAGATCGTCCACAAAAATAAGACAATGTGGATTTCCCATGGAAACGGCAGTATATTGGAACGTTTGCCCTAACACTTCAAGGGTCTCTCCGACGATAGGCTCGCCTTGAGCTAAAACTGGAATGAGATCTGGCCGTAGAATGGGCTCTCCCATATCGACTCGCACCCCTTGAATCTCACCCTCTTTAATGTTTAGTTGAATGGTGAGAACCCCAGCGAGTGTTTCTACACGCATTGGATTATGCTTTACTATCCCTTGATCGTAGACATATCTCGCGAAACAACGGATACCATTACCGCACATTTCAGGTTCAGTGCCGTCTGAATTAATGATACGCATTCGGGCATCTGCGACGTTAGAAGGCAGAATGACGACTAATCCGTCCCCACCTATACCAAATTGCCGATGGCATAGCTTCTTTGCCAACTTAAGATAATCCGTTTCCATTGAAACCGAAAAATGGTCTAGGAAAACAAAATCATTCCCCAGACCATGCATTTTAAGAAATTTCATCGTGTCTCCCTCCTCTTATAACTCCATCCGTCATCATACGCATTATCTTCTAAAAGAATACTACGCCAAATGAAGTGGGTCAACCATTTGAAGGAAGTATACACTAGGAGGGTAAGAGATATACATAATACGTAGTAAGGACACGATGCCTCGTGCCCTTACTCGTCTACTTAGCTAGGACTGTTTTTCCTTGCCAGCTGTTCTTTAATAGTCGGCCCAATCCAATGAGAACGGACGGCCCTCCTGATACACACAGGATAATAATCCACTGCCAACTTTGTAAAGGCGTCGTCTTAAAGATCGCCTGTAACGGAGCGAAATAGATGACGCTCAGCTGCATAATCGTGGAAATCGCGACTGCGCCAACTAGGAAAGGATTCGTAAACAGGCCCACTTCGAAGATACCCCGTTCTTCAGATCGACAATCAAAGACATGGAACAACTGTGAAAACACTAGAGTCGTAAAAGCCATCGTCCTCGCGCCTAACAAGTTGACGCCCATAAAGAGAGCGGCTACGAACACGAAAAGCGTTCCAAGACCGATCATAGTCCCTCGGATCCCTATTTTACGGGCCAACCCTCGCGCAAAAATACTTTCTCCAGGCGTTCTGGGCGGACGATCCATAATGGCGGGTTCAGCGCCGTCTACGCCTAAAGCCATCGCTGGCAATCCGTCTGTCACGAGATTAATCCAGAGAATTTGAATCGGCAGTAACGGAAGCGGTAGACCCACAAGTGTCGCTATAAACATCGTGAGGACTTCTCCTAAATTACAAGCCAGTAAGTAACGAATAAACTTACGAATGTTGTCGTAGATTCCACGCCCCTCTTCCACGGCGGCTACGATTGTTGCAAAATTATCGTCACCTAGAACCATAGCGGAAGCCTCTTTTGTGACATCCGTTCCGGTTAAGCCCATAGCCACCCCTATATCGGCTTCTTTGACCGCAGGGGCATCATTGACTCCGTCCCCTGTCATGGCAACGACTTGCCCACGATTTTTAAAGGCCCTCACAATTCTAAGTTTGTCTTTAGGCGTCACCCGAGCATAGACGGAAATATCCATAACCTTTTCGCTTAAATCTTTTTCAGACATACGCTCCAGATCTTCTCCTGTCATGACTCCGCGGCTAGTTCCGCGCAACATCCCCAACTCCTGAGCGACTGCTTCTGCCGTTAAGCGATGATCACCTGTAATCATGACAGTTTTAATACCGGCTTGACGGCAAACTTTTATTGCAGAGATAGCGCTAGCTCTCGGTGGATCAATCATTCCTAGCAAGCCGACAAATATCAAGCCCTCTTCAATATGTTCATCAAGTGGTTCTAACTCTGACAAGGGTCGCTCTGCAACTGCTAGGATACGAAGAGCATGGCGCGCCATTTCATCATTAGCCGACATGATATGTCTCCTGCGTTCAGGGGACAACTCCACGACCCCTAGTTCCGTCAGCTCTTGTCGGCAGAGACTCAGGACTCTATCTGGAGCCCCTTTGACATAGGCCATACGCCCATGTTTTGTCTTATAAACAACACTCATTCGTTTCCGATCCGAGTCAAAAGGTAGTTCTCCGATTCGCTCTTGTTTGCGTTCCAGAACCTCTCGCCAGATCCCTGCTTTAGCGGCAGCAACCATCAGTGCGCCTTCAGTGGGGTCCCCTTCTATACCCCATGGTGCATCATTTCCCTTTGATCGAAAAAGCCCTACCACTTGAGTCCCTTTCTTCGTCAACGTGGAATTGTTGCAAAGTGCTGCAATTTTTAGCCCTACATGAAGAGGATCCTTTTCTTTCTCCGGATCAGCGCCTTTAAACTCACCTTTGGGATCATACCCTTGTCCAGAGACGGTGACTCTTCGTCCATCCGAATAGATTTGGCGTACGGTCATTTCGTTCTGGGTCAGTGTTCCAGTCTTATCGGAACAGATCACCGTCGCACACCCTAAGGTCTCAACAGCAGGAAGTTTCCTAATAATCGCTTGCCGCTTCACCATTCGTTGCACGCCCACAGCCAAAGCCACCGTCACAATGGCTGGCAACCCTTCGGGAATGGCCGCAACGGCTAACGACACACCCGTGAGAAACATCTTATAAAAGTTTTCTCCCCTCAGTACCCCCGTTACAACCACCGCGGTACAGACAAGAAAGCTGATCAGCACCAACCATTTACCGAGTTCCGCTAGACGCTTTTGCAAAGGGGTCTCTTCATCCTCCACACTTTGGATCATTCCAGCGATGACGCCCATCTCAGTTTCCATCCCGGTCGCCACGACAACGCCTGCCCCCCTGCCATTGACCACAGAAGTTCCCATATACCCCATGTTTCGGCGATCTGCCATGGGTGTGTGTTCCTCGATAAGCGGTAAGATGCTTTTAGTCACAGGATGAGATTCCCCCGTCAGTGCAGACTCCTCAACCTGCATATTAACAGACTGAATCCAACGCACATCCGCCGGAATACGATCACCCGCTTCAAGCATTACAATATCCCCAGGCACAACGTCCGTAGCGGGAATCCGTTGCTCGACGCCTTCTCGCAACACCCGCGCTTCAGGGGCGGTCAGAGAACGGAGTGACTCCATGGAACGCTCCGCGCGGTACTCCTGAACAAAACCAAGAATGGCATTAATAATTAAAATCGCTAGGATTGTGATTGCATCCGCTATTTCGCCAAGAAGACCAGATACAACCGTGGCAGCCAGTAAGACCAAAACCATAAAATCTTTAAATTGTCCGAGGAATAGGAAAACAGGATGAACTCCTTTTTTTACCGCTAGAACGTTTTTCCCAACCTCTTGTAAGCGACGATGAACTTCCTTAACGTTCAAACCTTTAACCGGATGAACATCCAAGACCTTGGCCACATCAAGCCAAGGCAATACATGCCATGCCTGTTGCCGCATGCTTTTTTCCTCCCTTTACTTTACAGATCTAAAAGGGTCTGTCCCTTTTGTAGTACATGCTTATTGTGTATTCTCAAAGTCGTTGAAAAATGCCTCGTCAGACCAAGTGTGTTATACTAAAAATCAACTTAAAGTAACTTGTCGTTAATACTTTCTAACTAGTACAGGTAATGAAAGGAGTTCCCTCATGGCCTTAGACGGTGTGACCCTCGCCTATCTAGTGAACGAGTTAGCTCCACAACTTATTGGAGCACGTATCGATAAAATATTTCAACCGGAGAAAGATGAAGTCCATTTCTTATTGAGGCAGCAGGGATCTAGCAGACTCCTGCTTAGTACGAATGCTACCTCAGCCCGTTTCCACCTGACCCAGGAGAACAAGAAAAATCCGACCTCCCCTCCTATGTTTTGTATGATTCTACGCAAACACCTCGAGGGTGGTAAACTTGTCGGCCTCCATCAAAGTGAGCTGGAACGAGTCATAACCTTTGACATTCAAAACTACAACGAACGCGGCGATCTAGTCACCCTAAATCTTTACCTAGAAATCATGGGCAAACACAGCAATCTCATCCTCGTTGATCCAGCGACGGGTGTGATTCTCGACGGGCTTAGACGCTACTCTCACGCCCTAAGCCGCTACCGAGAAGTACTACCAGGACGCGTCTATCTAGCCCCCCCCTCACAGGGGAAATGCCCCCCCATTGAGAATGAAGAGCTTTGGCGCAAGACACTTTATGAGGAAGAACTCGATCGCCCCATAACGAGCGTCCTTCTCGCTCGCTTTGCTGGGGTAAGCCCAGAATTGGCCCGAGAAATCGTCATTCAAGCAGACTTATCGACAGAAAATCGCCTTGAACAATGCGGAGATATTGATTTTTCGCGACTTTTCCAAGCCTATCGACGGTTAAGTAACCCAGAGGGTGTTCCCGACATTCAACCCTGTCTCTATTACAATTCTGCCAATCAATCTCGTCCCGTTGCGTTCACTTTTACCCCCTTTCAACAATACCAAGTGTTGAAAACGGTCAATATGCCTTCCTTAAACAGCGCAATCACAGGCTTTTATCAGTCAAAATCGAGCAATAACACACTTGAGTCAAAACGCGGCTCGCTCCATAAAATTGTTCAGGAAAAACACACTCATTTCAGCAAAAAACTCAAGATATATAAGGAAGCGGAAACCCGTGCTAAGTCTGGTCTTGCGTATCAAAAATGGGGGGAGCTTCTGACTGCAAACCTGTATCATATTCCGCAGGGCTCACCTGAAATCACGGTGGAAGATTATTATGATCCCGCACTTTCTTCCGTGACGATTCCACTGAACCCTCATCTAAGTGCGATTGACAATGCTCAGCGATATTACAAGCGCTATAGCAAGGCGAAATCAACACTCCGCCAAACCAAGCCGTTACAAGAAGCGTCACTCGTGGAAGTGAAATACCTAGATTCCTTACTGCTCAGTTTAGAGCAAGCGTCCACACTTGCAGAGCTCGATGAAATCCACCTTGAACTCGTAGGTCAAGGCTATGTGGCTGGCAAACGTGTTAAAAAGCAGTTTATTAAAGTGAAAAAAGGGCACCCAAAAGCAAAGGCTAAAGCGAAATCTCCCAAGGAGGTTCCTCAGCCTCGTATCTATCATTCCAGCAAGGGTAGAATCATTTATGTTGGAAAAAACAATGTTCAAAATGATTGGTTGACGATGCGGAAAGCTAAACCCAATGATCTTTGGCTCCATGTCAAGATCATTCCCGGTTCCCATGTTCTGATTCCGCTTGGAGATGGGGAAGAATTTCCAGATGACACCACCCTAGAAGAAGCAGCAGCTCTAGCGATCTATTACAGTCAAGCACGTGGTTCCTCTCAAGTTCCCGTGGATTACACCCATGTCAAACAGATCAAAAAACCTAATTCTTCTAAGCCTGGAATGGTGATCTACGATCAAAACTGGACACTATATCTCACGCCAAAGCCGGAAATATTAGAACGCTTGCTGGCTGACGAACATGAAACACTGTCAGAGTAATACCGTTAACATAACTGGTACATTCTATAAATAAGACGAGCAGAAATCGGTCAGCGATTTCTGCTCGTCTTATTTATAGAATGTACCTTCTTCTATGGAAGACGTTCATTTGGCAAGGTGTTTTCACTTATAATTATCATGTTGTAACTAAAGCCATTAGCCGCTAAGGAATATGTAGAAATTTTGTATTTACTATTATATAATGTATCTAAAAGACCACTTTGGTAAATATTTAACTATGAACAATAAAAATAAGCCATTATGCCTTTTTTACATAGATGCGAGCATGAAATACAGTAGATTATAACTAACTAGTGATGTTATGGATTAAGGAGGATGATGCCACGATTCGAATGAATAGGGTGTAATACGACTAATAACTACTCTCACAGCCTTTGACCTTAAATAGTAATTAATGGTATAATGTTTTTTGTGATAGCATGTGACAACTTAACCTGGCTGTGTAGGTTGTCACTTAATTAATCCAACCTCTTTGAAAGGATGTAGATCATGGGCGTGAAAATTGAAGTTAAGAATTTGGTTAAGATCTTTAGTCCCCAACCACAAAAAGCATTACATTTGCTTGATCAAGGTCTCAGTAAAGATCAGATTCTTGAAAAAACCGGTTTAACGATCGGTGTAAATAATGTCAGCTTTGCTGTGAATGAGGGGGAGGTTTTCGTCGTCATGGGGCTTTCCGGAAGCGGCAAGTCAACCATCCTTCGTTGTCTCAATCGCTTAATAGAACCAAGCTCAGGCACCGTCATTATCGATGGTGTGGATATTACCAATCTAAAGCCAAAAGAACTAAGACAAGTTCGGCAAATGAAAATGGCGATGGTTTTTCAGCAATTTGCTCTTTTACCTCATCGAACGGTGTTGCAAAATACGGTTTTCGGTTTGGAAGTCCATGGGGTAAGCAAAGCGGATCGTGAGAAAAAGGCCTTAGAACGCTTGTCGATGGTCGGCCTTGATGGCTATGAGAATTCTTATCCCGATGAATTAAGCGGGGGTATGAAACAAAGGGTTGGCCTAGCCCGTGCGTTGACCAATGATCCCGATATCCTGCTCATGGATGAAGCCTTTAGTGCCTTAGACCCCTTGATTCGTGAAGAAATGCAGGATGAATTACTAAATCTCCAGCAGAAGATGAACAAAACAATCGTGTTTATCACGCATGATTTGAATGAAGCCTTGAAACTAGGCGACCGTATCGCTTTCATAAGGGATGGCTCGCTCGTTCAAGTGGGAACACCGGAAGAGATTATTAGAGATCCTGCGGATGATTATGTCGCTAAATTCGCACGCGGTGTGGATCGTAGCAAAATTTTAACCTTGAAAGACGTTATGAAACGGCCCCATCCCATTGTACAGCTGCGTGATGGTCCGCATGTTGCCCTACAGGTTATGATGGATCATGGAATTTCTAGTGTTTTCGTCGTTGATCGCGCCAAGCATTTACAAGGGCTCATCACAGCGGATCTAGCACTAGAAGCGCGTAAAGCTGGCGTAGAGAGTCTTCGCGAAGTCAAACTGATAGAGGTTCCTGTCCACCAGGAAACGGTTCTCGTTCAAGATATTTTTACAATAATCGCAGAAAGCAAGACCCCCTTAGCAGTGATCGATGAAGAACAACGCCTCATCGGAATCATCATCAGGGGTTCAGTCCTTGCTGCATTAGCTAACACAGGAGGTGATCCAAAAGATGTATCGACTACCACTGGGCCATTGGGTTAACAACGGTGTAGAATGGCTTTTAGACAATTTTGGAAGTGCGTTTGATTCTTTCACTGAAACAGTTACTGGCGTTGCAGATACATTACGGAATGCCATAGGGGTCCTTCCCTGGTTTGTAATCATCCTAATTTTCGCTATACTAGCTTGGCGTGCTAAAGGGTGGCGTCTGGCGTTAGGAACTAGCCTTGGATTATATCTTATTTATAACCTAGAACTATGGCAACCCTTTCTTGATACTCTAATTCTCGTGTTGATTGCTTCGCTTGTCTCGCTGATCATAGGTATCCCTTTAGGGATCATAGCGGCTAGACATGAGCGCTTTCATAGAATCCTCTCCCCTGGTCTGGATTTTATGCAGACCATGCCCTCGTTTGTCTATCTCATTCCAGCCTTGATGTTCTTTAGTCTAGGGACGGTATCGGCGGTTTTCGCCACGGTCATCTTCTCAATGCCCCCTGTCATTCGTTTGACAGATCTGGGTATACGTCAGGTCCCCACGGACCTCATCGAAGTTGGAGAAGCCTTTGGGTCAAGCCCCAGTCAAATGCTCTTTAAAATCCAGTTACCCCTAGCATTGCCTACAATTATGGCAGGAATTAACCAAACGATGATGCTGTCGCTTTCTATGGTCGTTATTTCAGCAATGATTGGGGCTCAGGGATTGGGTGCTGGTGTTCTCGCGGCGATTGCACAGATGGACATTGGTAAAGGCTTTGAGTACGGTTTAGCCGTTGTTATTCTTGCTATGATTCTAGATCGGCTCAGCCAAGGCGTGGTAAGCAATTCACGTGCCACACTAAAAAAATGATAATCTAAATAGAGGAGAATAGATTATGCAACTTTAAAGAAAATGAGGAGGATTGTCCAATGAAGTTACCGAAAAATCAAGGTAAACGAATTTTAGTTGGGGCTATGGTGTCCCTGTTAGCGATCGGATTAGTGGCAGGTTGTGGAACTACCACCCCTAAGGATGATGCGACCAAAACAAGCGAAAACAAAACGATTAATATGGGTTACGTCAATTGGGCTGAAGATGTGGCGGTCAGTAATGTCTGGAAGGTAATTCTGGAGGAGAAAGGTTATACTGTCAATCTGAAAAGCCTTGAAGTAGCACCTCTCTTCGTAGGCTTAAATAAAGGAGATCTAGACGTCTTCATGGATGCTTGGCTTCCCACTACTCATAAAACATATTGGGAGAAGTATAAAGATAAGCTAGATGACTATGGGATATGGTATAAGAGCGAGGCAAAAATCGGACTCGTAGTCCCCAACTATGTTGATATTAAGTCCGTTGAAGATCTGAAAGCTAAAAAGGAACAATTTGATGGTAAGATTATTGGTATTGATGCAGGTGCTGGAATTATGAAAGCTACGGCAAAAGCGGTTACCAGCTATGGTCTAGACTATGAAGTTATCCAGAGTTCCGAAGCTGCCATGTTGACCGCCCTTGATAAGGCCTACCGCGATAAAAAACCGATTGCTATTACCGGTTGGAGCCCTCATTGGATGTTTGCAAAGTATGAGCTTAAATACTTAGAGGACCCGAAGAAGGATTTTGGAGAAGCAGAAGAAATTCATACCCTAGCGAACAAGGAATTTACCAAGAAAAATCCCGAAGTTGCTAATATGCTGAAAGCTTTCAAACTTGACGATCAGCAAATCGGTGACATCGAAAGTCTTATTAAGGATGGTATGGAGCCTGAAGCAGCTGCCAAAGAATGGGTTGGAGATAATAAAGCTGTCGTTGATAGCTGGATGAAATAATAGGAACTTGGTTATAAGTAGAAGAGACCGAGTAAGCACACTTGGTCTCTTCTACGGTTGATCGCCTCCTCTTATCGAATTTGGAGTTATGCTCTTTCATTGACAGATTAAAACATACAAAAAAAACAACAGGAGGATTATGCATGAGTTTACAAAAAAACCGTTGGAAACGTGTCCTAGGTGGGGCTATGGTCATTATGCTAACCATGGGGCTAGTGGCAGGGTGTGGAACTACCTCAGACAAAAAAATTAAGCTGCCTGCAGGCGAGAAGCGGGATATTACCATTGGATACAACAACTGGGCGGAAGATGTAGCGGTCACTAATCTCTGGAAGGTACTCCTAGAAGAAAAAGGTTATAATGTTGATATTATAAGTTTGAAAGTTGCACCCCTCTTCGTGGGGTTAAATAAAGGGGATCTGGACTTCTTCATGGATGCATGGCTTCCAGTGACCCATAAATCGTATTACGATAAGTATAAGGGTGGCCTGGATGACTATGGCGTATGGTATACTGGCGAAGCGAAAATGGGCCTCGTCGTACCAAAGTATATGGATAAGATCAACTCAATTGAAGATCTAAATGCTAATAAAGCTCTGTTTGATAGTAAAATTACCGGTTGTGATCCGGGTGATGGACTGATGAAAGCCACGGGAAGAGTCATCACTAACTATGGTTTAGACTTTGAACTTATTCCGAGTTCCGAAGCTGCCATGCTAACTGCCCTTGATAAAGCCTACCGTGATAAAAAACCGATTGTCCTTACAGGTTGGAGCCCTCATTGGATGTTTACCAAGTATGATCTTAAATATATAGCAGATCCTAAGAAGGATTATGGTGATATTGAATTTGTTCATACCATGGGAAACAAGGAATTTATTAAGACAAATCCGGAAGTTGTCAGAATGCTGAAAGCTTTCAAATTTAATGATGAGCAAGTTGCAGGCCTCGAAAGTCTCATCACCGGCGGTATGGAACCTGAAGCCGCTGCTAAAAAGTGGATTGCAGATAACAGGGCTGTAGCTGATAGCTTCATAGAATAGCCAGAACTAGAGCCTATCTGAAGACACCGAGTTGAACACTTGGTGTCTTCTTTTACGTCAATTTTCCGCCTGCAAGAGGTGATGGTATTTCAAATAGTTTAGGATCTCTTGCTTTTGGCTTGCTTCGACATGAATGAGGGGTTGAATTTTATACCCAATCACGCCGGCCCATTGCGTATAAAGGGTTTGAGTATATAGTTTGTGAGTGATTGGGTCAGTATAGCTTAGACCGATGACCACAAATTGTGGATTGACATTCTCCTGCAAGAAGTCACCCTTTATCCTGAGGAGCAAACTTGTGGTGGTATCTCTAGGAATATCATTGACCACTGTGTAATCATCAACAAGAATAGGTGCTTGTAATAAGTTTGCATCAAAAACGATGCTTTTACTGGAAAGATTTATAGCTGGATGAATTCCTACATTATTAAATTTTAATTCAAGATTAAGTTCGTCGGTTAGCCTAATGGAAGGAGATTCTTTGAAGGTGAAATAGGGGCGTGATGCTTGGCTCTGAGTTTGCCAATTCGTGTATGAGATGAAGACGGATACAATTGATACGAGAGCAAAGACGAGGGTTGATATTGTAATGATGGCGCTTGACCAGTTAAGTTTTCTTATATCCCAGAACATAGCTCCCCCCTAATTCGTGCATATGTTTTGATTATATATATTGATCAATCGTTTAAAACATTCATCCTATGTTATGTATTCATCCACCAATGTACACATATGCTTATGTCAGGGGGTGAGGTGCTTGCGTACACTCAGGCAAGGTTCAAGTGGTAGTGATGTCATGGAGATTCAAAGTCTCTTCTTGAAAATGGGATATGAACCTGGACCTATAGACGGAGTTTTTGGTCTTCGAACAAAAGCAACGGTGCAAAGGTTCCAGACAGACAACGGCTTAACATCCGATGGTATTATCGGCGCTAACACTTATAAAGTCTTACTCAAATTTCTCCTTGGTTATGATACTTACATCATTAAATCTGGTGACACCCTAAGCAAAATTGCTCATAAATTTTCTCTTAATCTCCCGCTACTACTTACCGCAAACCCCGGAATAGAGCCCACTAAACTCCAGATAGGCCAGGTCATAAAAGTGCCCTACGCTTTCGATGTGGTGGATACCAATGTGAACTATACCTACGAGATCATGGCGAGAGATGTTCAGGGTCTACAGACCAGATACCCCTTTATCAAGGTCGAAATTGCCGGTAAGAGTGTTCTTGGTAAGAACTTATACGCCCTAAAGTTGGGCAATGGTCCTGTGGAGGTTTTCTATAACGCGTCTCATCATGCCTTGGAATGGATAACATCGCCCTTGTTACTTAAGTTTACAGAGAATTTCGCTAAAGCTTACGTCGAGGGACACAAGGTGCTGGGTTATGATCCTAAAGATATTCTACAGCAAAATACGATCTATATAATGCCCATGGTTAACCCTGATGGCGTCAACTTAGTGCTTCAGGGACTGCAAAAGGATGATCAGTTTTATGATCAGTTGATGGCCTGGAACAAGGGCCGAATGAACTTTAGCACTGTTTGGCAGGCCAATATCAGAGGGGTAGATTTGAACCACAACTATGATGCTTCCTGGGAGCTTTCCAAACAAGCAGAGCCGGCGTACGACGTACACGGTCCAGGACCGACAAGATTTTCGGGAACTCAGCCTGAATCTGAACCTGAATCAAAAGCTGTAGCCGATTTTACCAGAAAACATAACTTCAGACTGGTCATTGCTTACCATAGCCAAGGTGAAGTCATCTACTGGACCTATCAGGATAAGACTCCACCAGAGGGTCAGCGCATCGCGCAATTATTCTCCCGGGTGAGCGGGTATGCCATGTCCCAACCGACAGGCATTACCTCCTTTGCTGGCTACAAAGACTGGTTCATCGATAAATTTAGAAAACCCGGTTTCACCATCGAAGTAGGAATGGGAAAGAATCCTCTTCCTATTTCCCAGTTCACTAAAATCTATCAAGATAATGAAGAGCTATTGCTGATAGCCCTTATAACAGCCCGCTCAGTTTGACTTCGAGCTGTGGTCTATAACAAAGCCGCGTGGTATAAAGTTAATAAGAGGCAGTCTCAAATATCGTTTGAGACTGCCTCTTATGATTTCTCAGCCCATTAGGAATCGCTATACTCTCTCATTTCAATGTAGGAAAACAACTTTTCTGAAAATCTTAACAACAAGAATCCCACCCCAACGTTGGCTACAATAATTCCCAACTCTAAGGCTAATTGACTCCGGAAGATTAGATACATCCCCCCTCCGATTAGACCTGCTGGAATGATAATGACCAGCATTTGTATCATGATCATGAGTGGATAAAAGATCTTGCGATCCAACGCTGAAGGAAGAAGAACGTTCCCTATGATGACAGAATTACTCAAGGCAAAATGAAGAGTTATCATCATCAACGATATTGTAACTGCCGTCCCCCAGCCCTGCATACCCGAATTGGCCAGAAAGGTATAACTAAGATTTAGAAGAAACATATTAAGCGAAAAGCGCAGAACAGGCAAGGCATTGAGTGCTAGAACTTTTTTCTGAAAGGTACCTGGTAGAACATATATATAAGGTAAGCCAAGTTCTGCGTTCACTGGAGTGACCGAACTTGTCAGAATAAGTATATATACGATCCCACCATTCATCGCAAACAGTCCCATTGCTGGGTCCATGATGCCTTTCTGGCTCACTAAAAAGCCCACGACCAAGCCTGCTGCCAAAGCCAGCGGAGTTAGCCAACCTAAGTATTCATTAAATCCTGTAGAACGATAACTCACAATCTGCTTAAATAAAAAGGCTTTGCTTTCGGGGTACGTTCCCTGAACTGAAACTTTATTCTTCCCGCCTAATTTGGCAAAGGCTTGCGATAATTGTGGTCGTCCGCTCCTAGCCTGCTTCTTGGCAGCATCCATTTTTTCAGAGTGACCTAGGACATCTTCATAGTAGTCTTTGGCCAGTCGATACACCGTGACATTCACAAACACCAAGGTCAAGGCTATTCCCAACAGGCACCCATAAGTCTCGTCGCTCGCCCCACTGAAGCCAGCATCAGCTAACCTAAGGATCCAACCCACCACTGGAAACTGCCATATCCCAGCCGCCTGATAGCCTGTTAGCAAGTCTACGACGCTGTTACTTCCTCTAACCTGCCAAAGCCAACTTCCCACCAGCCATACGACTAAACCGATCAAAACGCTCCGCACACTTCCTTGCCTTTGACGACGTACAGAAAGTAGGAAGACTAGAAAGGCCAGTGGAGATATGATTAGGGCCAGAGAGACAAACGAAGCATAGATAAAAAAAAGACCCTGAGTTTTAATTCCAAGACCCAAAAGCATCGGGGTTAAGAATAAAACTGGCAACATAGTTTGGATCAAAGAAGTCGGGATTTTCTTTAGCATACTCCAAAATAGGATCCGTTGAGGTTCTATCGGCGATGGGAAAAGCAAATTCACATCACCCATGCTGAACGTAAAATATAGCTTCTTGAGAGAGGGAAACAGAGTGCTGAAAATCAACATACCCACTAAAAGAGCATAAATACCTAAGATAATGGTAATCGTTGTAGGATTAATCTCTAACCCAAGATTGTTTTTTCTATTACCCATAAATTGAGGCACTAAAATGAAACCAAGCCAAGCCAAAAACAAGGCATAGCTGATCAACTTCTTAGGTGTGCGTCGAATTTCTACAATATAATTAATGAGCTTCCGAACATCAAGCCTGATCATCACCCAATAATCAGACATCGGCGGTCACCTCTAGGAAGACCTCTTCAAGTGAGGCGTTTTCTTCCCCTAATTGATGACGCAGTTCGGATAAGCTACCTTGGGCAATAATCTTCCCTCGTTTAAGGACAATAACCCGGTTACAGACCGCCTCAATAGGGTCGAGCAAATGCGTGCTAATAAAAAGAGTCCTCCCCTCTTCCTTTAGCTGACGGATCAGGTCCTTTAGCGTTCTAATCGCCTTGGGGTCTAACCCCACCATGGGCTCATCCAAAAAAAGTATCGGTGCATTCGTAATCACACCGCAACAAAGCGAGAGTTTCTGGCACATTCCTTTAGACAGGGTTTTAGCAAATTCATCCTTCTTGTCCCAAATCTCAAACATCTTTAAGAGGGCTTCGGCTTTCTCCTCCCAATGCTTCACTTCATAGGCACCCGTAATAAATTGAAGATGTTGCCACACTGACAGCATACCGTAGAGCTGGGGAATCTCTGGAACGTATACACTCGTTTGCCTTGCACCTCGTGATCCCCTCATATGTCCATTGAGACGTATGTCTCCCTCGGTAGGTCGTAATAAGCCAACAATGCATTTGATGAGCGTACTTTTTCCTGCTCCATTCGGTCCTAGTAGGCCTACTACCTCCCCACTATGCAGAAAAAAATCCAATTGGTCGAGGGCCATGTGCTTGCCGAATTTCTTGGAAAGATTCTGCACTGCAAGCATAGGATGGGACTGATTATCTTCTATCAATGTCTACGCCTCTTTCCCCTACCTACCAAGAAAACGATTTAACTTAGTCCAGCAGAAGGGGTCTGCCACTTCTATAAGTGGCAGACCCCACTGATTTATCAAGCGAAGTGAGTTCTCTATCTATGATTAAGCCGCAACATCTCTTTTACTAAAAACAAGCCATGAAATAACGTTAAAACCAATAAAATAGGCCGTTAATACGAGCAAAGAGAAGGTCATTGTCATCCCTTTGACAACAGGAACGCCATCTGTATAGACCATTAAATTGGTATTTGCAAAAAGAACATATTTCACCCAACCTTGTTGACTTAGAAAGGATACTAATGCATTGCCAGTAAACATTAAAAATATTGAAACCCCAACCGCAATGGAACTCTTACGAAAGACGGTTGACATCATAAATGCGAAAGTGACCATCATGAGTAAATTAACGCAAGCATAGGCATAAGTTGTAAAGATATGCCACAGTATATTTATTTCAGTCACATTTCCGTTTTTGAACGCTAGGTAGGGTTGACTTGCTCCACTAAATCCATATAAAATTCCACCTACAATAAATGAGGTCATAAAAAGGAGGATGAGCGAAACGAATGCAAACCATAAAACTGTGAGGTACTTGGATAATAGAATCTTCCATCGTTCTAAAGGTCTGATGAGTAAAAGTTTTATAGTTCCGGAATTAAATTCACCTGCTACGATCCCAGCAGCAATAATGATTGCAAACAAGGAGACAATGGATACGGCCCCCGTCAAGTCCGTAACAAATCCCCATAATGCTTTTGCCTGGGGTGGCAGGTTATGCTCAATACGGTAATTGTTGGTTTTAATTCGTTGATCAAACACAGCTGCGGTTTGTTCTCCCACAGTACGTTGAGCCTGAGTTTCTGTGATAGTTTTTTGAAAATCAGTGTTTTGCTGTGTAAGTTCTGCTTTCCATTCTGATGTGTAGGGTTGCATACTAGGTTTAGCTTGGAATCCTGCTATCGCAATCACCAGCACCACCAACAGACCTAACATGATGTAGGTACTCACTTGACGAAAGATTTTCATATTCTCGTTGAGGATTAAATTAAACATTCTACGCAATTCCAGTACCTCCTGTTACTTCAAGAAATTTTTCTTCAAGGGTTTTGGATTCTTTATCAATGCCAGAGATCCTTACGCCTTCACGTTCAAACGCTGATATAATTTCCGGAATCTGACTGGAATCAATCATTATAGAAATTGTCGTCTCTTTTTCGAGGGTCTCTATTTCCTTAAACATCTGATTTAGACAAGCTTTAGCTTTAATAACATTGTCCACTGTGAAGGTTACGCGCATCACCACTTCATCTTTGGAAAGAAAATCATTGACCGTTTGAATATCGAGTAACTTTCCATTTTGAATAATCCCGATTCTATCACACATCAGTTCCATTTCTGAAAGTTGATGGCTGGATACCATGATGGCGATATTCTCTTTCTCAGCGAGCATTCTTAAATGCGCCCTAAACTCATGGATTCCCGCGGGATCTAAACCATTGGTGGGTTCATCTAAGACGATTAAGCTCGGTTTATGGAGTAATGCTTGGGCTAAACCTAATCTTTGGCGCATACCCAACGAATAGGTCTTAACTTTATCTTTGACCCTTTGATCAAGTCCCACCAAGGCTACGACTTCGTTAATTCTTTCTTTAGTGATATTGCCATACATTCTTGCATAATGAACGAGATTATTGTAGCCCGTTAAATACTGATACATCTCCGGGTTTTCGACAATTCCCCCAACGCTTTCTATTGCTTTTTCAAAATCATGTTTTATACTAAAGCCATTGATCAGTATTTCACCTTCAGTAATAGAAATAAGTCCAAAAAGCATACGAATGGTGGTCGTTTTACCAGCGCCATTGGGACCTAAGAACCCAAATATTTCACCAGCGTTTACCTCAAAAGATATGTCATCAATGATCATTTTTTTGCCAATTTTCTTTTTAATGTTTTTGAATTGGACCACAGGTTTTGTTTTCATAGGCAGCCTCTTTCTTCTTCTTAGTCATGCCGCACATTGACACTCGTCCAGTATAACATATTAGGCATATTTTGGTGTTTGTTCTCCCAAATATGCCTAATATGAAATTAAATAATGTCGTGGCTTTTCATATGTTGTCATTATAATACTATTCCGCACATTGCGCACCCGTAGTTCCTACAGGTTAAATAAATATATTTTCAGGTAGTTCTACAGGTAAATGATGGATTTGACCTGTAGAACTACCTGGTTAATGCCTATTTTTCTTCACACTTATTTATTCATCAAATTGGGCATGCTGAAAAGGACCTGTCAAATATACAGACACGGAGAAGAGGATCCCTATGTTTTTGCCGCTTAGCCAACTACCTAAACTGAGTCCGAACCGTCAAGCATTCCCATTGGTGGAAGAATTCCTTGCCAAGACAGACGTACTTCGGATTGAGGTTCACAAACAAAATGAAGCGACCGTGATCGATTGTGGTGTTCATGTCCCAGGAGGCTGGGAAGCAGGCGTTTTATTTGCTTCCGTTTGCCTTGGTGGGCTCGCTCAGGTTAAACTTCTTTGGCTGGATTTTAGCGGTCTACGCTGGCCCGCAGTTGAAGTCGTCACTGACCACCCACTCCGCGCCTGCATGGCGTCTCAATACGCCGGGTGGCCTATCCAACAGGGCGAGTTGTTTGCTATGGCCTCCGGTCCAGGACGTGCCCTTGTTCACCACGGTAGTCTGTTTAAACTGTTAGGGTATGAGGATCATTGTGAGACAGCGATCATTTGTTTAGAAAGTGATGTACTTCCTACTGATGAGGTCGTCCAGACTATTGCCTTGGAGTGTCATTGTGATCCAAAGAATCTCTATATTTTGGTGGCTCCTACTGCTTCTCAGGTGGGTACAGTGCAGATTGCTGCCCGCGCCATTGAAATTGGCCTCTCGAAGCTCATGGAACTTGGTTACAATCTCGGAAAAATAGATTCAGGTTGGGGTGTTTGTCCAGTTTCTCCGGTGGCATCTGACCATTTCAGTGCCTTAGGACGGACAAACGATGCAATTCTTTATGGTTCAACCGTACTTTACAATGTTCGAGATGAAGAGTGTTTAGATTCTCTGGTAAAGCAGGTTCCGTCCTGCTCGTCCAAGGAATATGGCCGACCTTTTATAGACGTGTATAAAGAGTATGGAAATTTTTATAATATCGATCGTCTTTTGTTTAGTCCAGCAGAAGTCTGGTTATGCAATTCAATCAACGGCCGCTCTTTCCATGCCGGGTCCTTGCGTCCTGATATATTACGCCATTCATTTGGGCTAGAAGCCCAGTGAATCATCAACTATGCCTACAACAATATGATGGATTGCCTCTTCTGAATTTCTAGATAAAAAAGGTTGCCTCGGCTAGAATTATATCAAGTCTATCCGAGCCACCACTTTTTTGGAGCCTATAATTAATGCTATGCTAGGATTTCTTCTACTGGCGTATAAGGAAGATTTCTATCATCGGCTACAGCCTTAAAGGTGACTAGCCCGTTATACACATTGAGTCCACGTGCAAACCCAGCATCCTCCTTGAGGGCTTGACGCCAGCCTTTATTGGCTATTTTCATTGCATATGGCAGAGTGGCATTCGTTAACGCGAAAGTAGAAGTACGAGACACCGAACCGGGCATATTGGCGACTGAATAATGTACTACACCATACTTGATATAGACAGGATCACTATGTGTGGTAACCCTGTCTATGGTCGCAATAGAACCGCCTTGGTCAATGGCTACATCCACAATCACCGAACCAATTTCCATGGATTTAACCATTTCTTCGCTCACAAGCTTGGGAGCTTTAGCACCAGGAATAAGGACTGCCCCAATCAAAAGATCTGCTTTCTCAACCCATTTTGCTATATTATAACTGTTGGACATGACCGTCGTCACTCTGCCACCAAAAATATCATCCAGATAACCAAGTCGGTCGCCTGAGTTATCAATAATCGTAACCCTAGCACCCATACCAACCGCCATTTTAGCGGCGTTAGTACCCACAACACCACCACCAATAATAACAACTTGTGCTGATTCTACACCAGGGACACCACCTAAGAGGACACCCTTGCCGCTCCAAGGTTTTTCTAACATTTGCGCACCAATTTGAACGGACATACGGCCAGCGACTTCGCTCATTGGCGATAAGAGAGGCAATGTATTGTTCCGACCTACAATGGTTTCATAAGCGATACCAATGACCTTCTTATCGAGCATTGCCTTAGTTAGATCAGCCTCAGGTGCTAAATGTAAATAGGTAAATAAGATTTGTCCTTCGTGAAATAAGTCATATTCCTCAGCTAAGGGTTCTTTCACTTTAATAATCATTTCAGAACGATCAAATAACACTTTCTTGTCAGCAATAATGGTTGCGCCAACTTTAGCATAACTTTCATCTGAAAAACCACTTCCTAGGCCAGCGCTTTGCTCAACCAAGATGGTATGCCCTGCCAAACTCATATCTGCTGCTCCTGCAGGAGTCAACCCTACACGGTTTTCATTGTTTTTTATTTCCTTTGCTACACCAATAATCATGATTTATCCCCCTTATTTTTTCATCTGTAATAGCGTAATGCCATGCTAAGTCCATCTTGTCATCCTAACCTAATATTAATGCAAGAAACATGCCAAACCTCCAAGGCCTATTTCATTTGAATTAATGAAATTAACTGTATTTTTCGTAAACTTATAGTTCCAAAAAACGTTCCGCTGTAACGATTTGTTGCCATATTATTTAAGGAGCGCCGCCCCCCCCCTTTCTCCCACACTCCAGCAAGCTTTACCCGTAAGAACTAACGACAAAAGATGACTCCTGAATTCAGAAGTCATCTTTTTGTCCGGTTGGTTCTGGTATAAATATGTCCTTGACATAGGTCCCTATGCCCAGATCATTTCACGTTGTTTTTAAGAACTAGAACAGGATCCACTTAGGGTACTATTGTAAAGGCAAGTTGTATTTATGCATTTTTTTGAGAACCGCTGTATGGGACAATCCAAGTACCGCGCCCATACGCCGAGAAGATCGAAAGCGCAGAGAAGTTTCCTTTAGAATAACCCGTTCTAATACCCCTAAACGTTCCTCCAAGGTCTGATATGTTTCGAACTGCACTAAGGTAGGCACGGCTGTTGAGCCAGATAACCGTCCTAAAAATATATGCTCAACTTGTACCTCTACTCCGTCAACTAAATTCACTGCTCTCTCAATAATATTTTTCAATTCCCTCACATTGCCGGGCCAGTTATAAGCTTCTAAGCGTTGTAGGGCCAAGGCCGAAAACCCCTTTGCAGAACGCTGTAATTTATTAGCAAACTCTTGTAAAAATAATTCACTAAGCAACCGTATATCCTCAAAGCGTTCCCTCAGAGGCGGTATTACCAGAGGGATAACATTCAGTCTGTAATATAAATCTTCACGAAACATTTTATCGGCCACCATATCTTCCAAATTGCGGTTCGTCGCGGCAATGATTCTAACATCAATCGCGACTTCCTTATTACTACCCACGCGCCGTATGCGTTTTTCTTGCAGAACACGCAGTAACTTGACTTGTAAATGGGCCGATACATCTCCCACCTCATCAAGAAATAAGGTACCGCCATTGGCTAGTTCAAATAACCCTGGCTTACCACCCTTTGCTGCCCCAGTAAACGCCCCTTCTACATACCCAAACAATTCACTTTCCAGCAATGTATCTGGAATGGCCGCACAGTTAATAGGTACAAAGGCAGCATTCGCCCTTCCAGAGGCACTATGAAGGGCTCTAGCAAATAATTCCTTACCTGTTCCTGTTTCGCCATTAATGAGTATGGTTGAATCACTGATAGCATAGCGGCGAGCTTGTGCTAGCACCTGCTCCATGATTGGACTGACGTAAGGAATGTCGGCAAATGTCATAGTCAAAGAAGTTGTCATACTACGCATCATTTTCCGTACATCTTGGGTATTCCTAATGACTGCAACCGCTCCAACCACAATACCACTGTTATTCCTTAGAGGTATCGTACTGACAACGCAATAACCATCCTCTGAAGCAATGAATACCTCCCTGTTGTGATACTGGCAACCACTTTTAAGCGTTTCTTTTATCATTAAATCTTGAGAAAGCTCAGGTGATAAAGGTTGGCTATGAACCTGCTGAGCTGACAACCTAAGCATGCGAATTGCCGGTAGATTGCATTGTGTAATAATACCGTCTTGATTAACTGCTAGAATACCTTCACGTACAGAGGTTATAATGGTATCTAGTTGTTCTTCCCGTTCTTTTGAAGGCATGAACGAAATCTCTACAATTTCATGGACCCCGCTGATACTTTTTAGCTCATGAATAAACCCAATACATTGATCTTTTGGTATAGTCTCGCACTCCAGAAATACGTTGCCCTCATCCACTTCCATGGAAATAATATTAATCCTACGCTTTGACATAATCAAAGTAATATCACGGACAATGCCAATGCGATCTAAATATGGTATACGCAAATACACTGTTCCCACTCTCCTTCTCCATCGAGATTGATATATACTAAGATTGTAACAATGCGACTTCATTCATCCATATACGATGATGGTGGTGGGATTGTTGGTTTAATTCTTAAATATATGCGTTGTTCTACAATAGAACTACTTCGTCTTATTTCCGTCAATCCCTGCAATGTTTATTTAAATAAACATGATACATATTTTTTTGTGTGCTAATGAAATAACTGAACTTTCGCACCCAGATAAACTAGCCGAAAATAAGTATAAAAAAGAGACAAAAAACGATGAAAATCCGCATGAAGCCTCAGTTTTTGGTATAATTAAGTGCTAACCAAAACAACCAAAAAAGAGGTGTTATCA
>DASRMG010000252.1:0-3655 GCA_035648035.1 Desulfosporosinus sp.
CTCATTCAGAGTACTTTCCTCTCTGAGAACCTCCAAGACGATCTTCGCTTTTTCTGTTGGGCTATAGGTTTTTCTTTTCTTACTCATATCACTATTATCTTATTTTTTCAGTTCTGTGTCCAACACCCTGGGTACATTATATGTTGCTATGGTTGCTGCTGATAATAGCTGCCCAGCCGCAATCTGCATCCGTTTAACCGGGCTCACCAGCACCTCCTTCATAAACCCCGAAACAATATCTTCAATGGTACTGGTCGCAATAGTTAGTGAGGTTTGGAAGACGGTCGTTATCACAATACCGGCGAGCATATAATTGACTGGATTTTCAATATTGTCATTTTTAAATATCGAACTGAACACATATAGAAAGAAGAATGGCATGATAATCGTGAAGATAAGCTGAACACGATTGCGCGCAAATATTTTAATATTTCTAAGCCAAAGAGCGATTATAATATTCATAAATTTTTCACTTCCTCATATCTTTTCCGGTAATTTCTAAGAATACATCATTTAAAGTACCCTTTTTAATCTCCAAATCTGTGATCGCTGCTTTGTGTTCACTGATTATTTCCATCAATTTTGGCAAATTCTCAGCTTCAATCGAATAATAATGGGTTTTTTTCTTGTAAATAAACCCACCCTGATCGAGCAGTGCCTCCAGGCCTCGCTCGTCCACAGTGGTAATATTTGCTCTATCCTTGGTATATTGCTGTTTCAAACGATACGGAGTATCTATTGCAACGATTTTTCCAGCATCCATAATGGCAACTTTACTACAAATCTCAGCCTCATCCATGTAATGCGTTGTTAGAAAAATGGTGATATTCTTCTCCTTTTGCAGCTTTACAATATAATCCCATATGTGCGCCCTAGTTTGGGGGTCAAGCCCTGTGGTTGGCTCATCTAAAAACAATACCTTTGGGTAGTGCAGTAGCGATCTGGCTATTTCCACACGCCGTTTCATCCCGCCGGATAGACTGCTTACCATCGCTTTTTTCCACTCCAGCAAATCCACTAAATTCAAAACAAATTGGATGCGCTCGTTGGCCTCATTTTTAGGGATAGAATAAAAATGACAATGCATCATTAAATTTTCCACAACGGTCATTTTAATATCCAAGGTTGGTTCCTGAAAAACAACGCCAATAACACTTCTGACGGCATTCTTTTCATTCGAAACATCTTTTCCGTCAATGATCAGGGTTCCTGAGGTCTTTTCGAATATGGTACACAGTGTATTGATGGTTGTACTTTTACCTGCTCCATTTGGGCCTAGAAATGCAAAAATGCTTCCTTCTTCTACCTCGAATGAAACATTATCGACGGCTGTAAACTGATCATATTTCTTGACAAAATCTCTAACTTCTATTATATTTTTCACAATATCACTCCTATTAACTGCCCTATAATTCATGTCAACGATTCATCCTATCACAGTTAGGCCATGAAATATGCACGTTGAAAAAGTCTTTTATACTATAGTGTTAGTGTTCTCTACTATAGAAATATAATAGAGCGTCTGTCTTAAAATGACCTTATATTAAGAACGGTATAATATTAGCGACCTACAGCGGACCGAGCGCTTGATCTTGTGAAGCAAAAAAAGCCCACGCTGGTTAAACGTAGGCGAGTCGTCTGTGCTCTATTTAGTCGTTTGTTTGGGAGCAACAGTTTCTTCAATTTGTGCTGTGGCTTCCAGTTCTCGGTTCTCGGTTTCCTTGTTGAGAGGTTTCATATTGGGTTGGAACTTAGGTGGTCTGGAATCATCGTTTTCAGATTTATGTTTCATTTGAATGCTTAAGATTCCAAGTATTACCCACCGTGAAAATATAGCTAACCCGAAAATCATGCCAAAGCTGTACAATAACTCCCAATGATACAATTTTAGATAGCCCAACTTTATTAATATCGGGAAGAATACAAAGGAGATAATCCCCGTGACGCCTCCCGTCCATACAAGGAACTTCTTCCATGAGTGGCAATACTGATAGACCAACATCAAAGCCAGCGGTGTCAGAGTGAAATCATGTAGAAACGGGCTAGGTGATAACGGTGTTTCAGTAATGACGTAACCCCAACGGGCAGTGCTAGTACCGAAAATATCCATCACAGCCCGCTGTATGGCTACGAATGCTCCGAATAAGAGTATTTGGGATAACCGCCGTTTGTCTACTAGTACCCACCAGATAGCATAGGAAATGGCGATGAGGGCGATTAAACTCCACCATTGCATAGAAAAAAGCGTATGCGTTTTCCATTGGGTATAACTTAAATTCCACAGTTCAAGTCTCAGTTGATGAATCATATCCGTAGTAGTCATTGGAATCCTCCTTTACCGCCTCTAGCAAAAGAACTTTCATGAGTATCAAGGTTTAATTTTCTAACACCGAGTGCGTGATGATCCCAAAGTAAGTCCTTAACCATCTCTGCCTGATTCTCATTACACTCAATAATTATTACAACCTCAGTTGCCCTTTGATTTTTCTGTCTATGGCTAAATTTTTTAGTGACCATCAATTTTATTATTAGGCCTATGCTAAATCCAAGAATCATACCGATGATTGCCCATACAACTGGCCCCCATATTAGTATAAAGCCATAGATGCTTCCAAATAAGCAAAATAGAGTTGCCAGGAGAATAGGCACATCTAACAAACTCAAGCCATCGGAGGAATGAATTGAATCAAATAGCTTTTTTTCTTCCCCTTTTTTATCCATTGATAGACCCAAAATGTTTTCTTTGGCAACGCCCTTCATTTGAACGGCTGTAATAGCTAACTCTACATAATTTGAATGGTCAAAGGTTGCAAAAACGTACATTTTAATATTCACCTCTTAGACCCGTTTTTTAAACGGCATTTTGAAGTTTTTACTTTCATAATTCTTCTTCAGAAATTTTGTTTGCTCCCAATCAAATAATTTATTATTTGAAACAGTACTTTCATAGGCATCATAGATAGAAAACAGATAGATACTAGGGATATTTAAAAACCATTGTGGATTAATAATGGCCTTAGCATATTCGAACTGTCCCAATAAACTAAAATGCAAAGCCGGTATTAGTTTGGACTGTTCCCCAACCGCTATAAAGCCAATGATAATAAACAAAGCAGCAGGGATCCGATGAATTAAAACCTGTCCTAGTCCTGGCATCATCGCAGACCACATGGCCGCATTCCAGGGTGTTCTCTTATCTAAATAATTGATTTCAATTGGGTCTATGTTAAACATTTTAACTTCGGCATCTTCTCTAGCTGCTAATATATATTGATGATTCAGGTCAACTGCCGTTCGATAAGAATCCCAAACCGCGAAAATATACGTTGGAATATAAAATAGTACCCAATTTATATCAAGAACATCCTTTGCCATTTGGAATCTGCCAGTAAAGGAATACAAAATAGCAAGATTAACATGCGCATTCACATTGATGAAAATTTCCCACAGAAACAAAAGATATCCTCTGAGGTATTTTGATAACAATAAGTGACCTAAGCCAGGAAATGCTACAGACTATAATGACCCCAGGGGATTGGACACGTAACTGAAAAAATAAGATAATAAAGGTATGAGTAAGAAAAGAAAAACCTATAGCCCCTCAGAAAAAGCTAAGATCGTTTTAGAGGTTCTCAGAGAGGAAAGTACTCTCAAT
>DASRMG010000253.1:0-12674 GCA_035648035.1 Desulfosporosinus sp.
TGTTCCTTATGAAAAGGCGATAACTTTGCAAACTCATTGAATATATCCAAGGTATCCATAGCCATACCCCCTACTGGTTGTCCTATGAATATAATAACATGGATTGGCTGATAATACCCACAATATTTACGAAAAGAGCCATAAACTAAAACAAATCGTGGACAACAAAGAGATTAAATATTTTTTAACTTCCTCAGGACGTCCTGGTGGAGGAAGCTCGGATGTTACTGCCTGGATTATCAAGAATGGTAAGGAGGTCCCACAGGCAGAGTGGCAAACAAGTGCAGGAAATTCCAATGGGGGAATGGGTATGAACGGAACTTCGACTTTATATGAAATTATCAATAATTAGGAGGCAAGAGCATGAACGCAGATATTCGCTATTCCATAGTCATTCCTGTCTACAATGAAGAAGCTGTCATTATCCAAACTTATCAGCGTTTGAAGCAGGTAATGGATTCAATAAGAGAGGCTTATGAGTTGATTTTCGTGAACGATGGCAGCTGCGATCATACGACAGCCCTAATCAAAGGCTTTAGAGATCAGGATAAGGCTGTGAAACTCATAAAATTTTCTCGTAACTTTGGCCACCAAATAGCCATTACGGCAGGAATGGACTACGCGTCAGGCGAGGCCATAGTTGTGATTGACGCGGACTTACAAGATCCGCCCGAGCTTATCTTGGAGATGATTGCGAAATGGAAAGAAGGGTATGACGTCGTTTATGCCAAACGAACCAAGCGCAAAGGAGAAACGTTTTTCAAAAAGCAAACTGCTCGTATGTTTTACCGAATGCTGAGTGCTTCAACGGATATCGAAATCCCAACGGATACCGGGGATTTCCGCTTACTAGATCGCAGAGTGTGTGAAGAATTGAAACGGTTGCCTGAGAAAAATCGTTATGTTCGTGGCTTGGTAAGTTGGGTGGGTTTCAATCAAACTGCGGTTGAGTATGAAAGAGATGAGAGATTGGCCGGAGAGACTAAGTATCCGCTGAAGAAGATGATCAAGTTAAGTTTGGATGGACTTATGTCCTTTTCCTATAAGCCGATTAAACTGGCAACTTATGCAGGCTCAGTAATAATCACGTTTGGCTTCACCTACTTGGGGGGGATGTTACTTTTCAAGATATTCTCCAAGTCAGCGATCTCAGGGTGGAATATGGTCATCGCTATGCAACTGGTATCAACCGGAATTATCCTTACATTAATGGGAATTATCGGAGAGTACATTGGACGCATCTACGATGAAACGAGAAACCGTCCCTTGTATATTGTAAGTGAATCCTACGGGATAATAGAAAAAAAACGTCATGTTAACGTGAAGAGAGTTGTCTAATATGTCGAAACGCACTCTTGAGTTTATGAGGTTTTGTATGGTTGGAACGGTCAATACGGGAGTGGATTTTGTGATATTTGCAGCGCTTTCATATATGGGGGTTATGTTGTTAGTTGCTCAATGTGTCTCCTATAGCTGCGGAGTTTTGAATAGTTTTATTCTGAACCGGAACTGGACGTTCCCAGAACACGGTCAATCCTCTGGAAAGTTGATACGTTTTTTGGTGCTAAACCTTTGTACGTTAACCATAACGTATGGATTGCTAGTCTACTTTCACAATGTCCTAGCATGGCCCTTGCTCATCTGCAAATTATTAGCAACAGTAGCAAGCCTCGGTATTAATTATGTCGGAAGTCGCCTATGGATCTTTTCACCAGTCTCAACCACTTAAAACTGGAGACGTATTCAATGAAAATTAGAAAAGCCGTCATTCCTCAGCTGGTTTTGGCACAAGATTTCTACCAGCAACCAAGGCTCAGCCTAAGGAAATTCTCCCAATCGTTGACAAGCCAGCCTTGCAATACATCGTTGAAGAAGCGGTGAAGTCTGGGATTGAAAGCATACTCCCACGTTATTTTTACGACTTATAGGTTAGTCCATCAGTACATTACTTAACTTCCACGTACCGCTACATTGAATTCATTGTAATCACGGAGCAAAAGTAATACGAAAAGCACACGAAGAAACAAAACTGAATAGTCTATAAGTTACCATAATCTAATTATTATGGTAACCTATTCTAGCTTTAGTCCCCAAATAGTCCTCAAAAAAACATTTCAAGATATATGGGCAAAAATAAAAGACACCGCAATCTCTTGCGGTGTCTGCATTTTTGATTGGCAGGGGATGAGAGAGTCGAACTCCCATCAGCGGTTTTGGAGAGCGGTATTCCCCGTTTTATAACTTGTTGCAAAGTGCCAAAACCCCTGGTATCACTGGGTTTTTAAATTTTAAGTTTTAGTGACGTTAGGTGTTATTTGGCTACTTTTCGTGTCAATAGTAGCCAAATAGTAGCCAACTTTTAAAAGAAAATTGTAGGGTCGTTGTTCATGCTTGCAGGAGAGGCTATGGTCGTACTTTATGGTACCCAATCTTTATTTAGTACTTTGACTGTAAAGTACTTTTGAGCTATAATTACTATAGTACTAATAACTTCCATAGCTAAAGTTAGGGGAGTGTTGTCGATTTTTATAAATATATCCACGGCATTTATGAAAGGAATTGGTATTCCGATGAGGAAATTGGAAGAAAGAGAATCAGAAGTTTATAGAAAAAGCAATGCAAAAACAATCGTTAAGGACTCAGATAAATTGAAGCAGCGCTCTTACTATTTGACAGATAGATTGCAAAAAGCAATCACGATTAAAACTGCCGAAGGTGATCTTGACAAAAGTGGCGTTGTAAGGGAAGCGTTGAAGCTGTACCTGGCGGATGTATTAAAGAATATGTAAATGGAGGGTAACCCTATGAACACACAAAAAGACAAGGCTTGGGATTACGCATTAGGGATTATTAAGGTTGATGGATTAGAACCGTCACCAGAATTCTTGGAACTAGTAGAGAAAGAAAAGCGGGGTGAAATTACAACAAGCGATATAATCAAAACCTTGAATGAGAGATACAAAATGAAAGAGGAAAGGAATGGAGATGATGCGTGACCCATATCTTTACCCAAATACAGAGGTTTTGAAAAATAAATTTGGCGTAATTAATAATGAAAAGCTGAATACTATAGAAGCGGAATATACAAGTACAAGGCTAAAGGAAATAATAGAAGATTCCATAAAAGGTAATTTTGATTTTGACCATTTGTGCCGTATGCACGACTATATTTTCCAGGATTTATATGATTGGGCTGGCCAACCAAGAATTATAAATATTGAAAAATCAGAGCCGGTATTAGGTGGTATTTCTATAGAATATTCAAATTTTCAGGATATAGAAATTATGGCTTCTTCCGTACTTTCAAAGATGGAAGAGTTAGAATGGAAAATAATTTCGCTTAATGAAAAAGCAGAATTTCTATCAAAATACATGGCTGAATTATGGAAAGTACATGTTTTTCGTGAGGGCAATACAAGAACGATTGTGACGTTTATCTGCCAGTATACACAAAGCAAAGGCTTTGTGTTAGATACAGAATTATTTGAAAAGAATAGTGCCTATGTGAGAAGTGCTTTAGTTGCTGCTTCTGCTGTTTTTAAAGATCTTGGGGATAAATCCAAACCTCAGTATTTAGTTAAGATCGTCAAGGACGCCTTAAAAAGAGGAATGAACATAATTAAAAAATGATGTCCTTAATGCCTGCTCAAAGCCTACCTCTTTTGTTTTTGCCAAACTATAGCAGAACGCGTCAGCTTTTCGTTAAGTATAATTAATTGTAGAGGAAATTTTTTGACTTTATCATATAATATAATATTTCATAGAATACAGTAAGATAAAACTAGAGTAAAGCAATAAAGATTCTAATTAGTGAGTTCGCAAAATGCTTTGAATGTAATTTAATTAGCTGCAATTTAGTATCATTATAATTCCAAGAAGGAGGTAATTGCCATGGCAAAGGTTGAAGTTAGCGCAGATATTTTGAAATGGGCAGCTGATCGCTCTGGAAAAAGCGATATAATTAATATGAGTTTTCCCAATTGGTTAAAATGGATAAACAATGAAACTCAGCCTACGTTAAAACAACTTGAAAAATTTGCTAAGGCTACCTCTATTCCTCTTGGATATTTTTTTCTTGATCACCCACCGGTTGAATGTTTACCAATACCGCACTATCGGACAATTGATGATCATCAAACGTCTAACCCAAGTCCAAATCTATTAGAAACAGTGCAAATAATGGAACGGCGACAAGGGTGGATGCGTGAGTATTTAATTGACTTAGGAAATGATACGTTGGACTTTGTTGGCGTAAAAAATGTAAATAGTGATCCAATAGAAATTGCTAAAGAAATAAGGGCTAAATTGGGATTAAAAGATGGGTGGGCATCTAAATATAATACCTGGCAAGAAGCCTTGCGGATGCTATACCAAAAGATTGAGAATGTTGGAATTATTCTGGTAATAAATGGTATTGTCGGCAATAATACACATCGCAAGTTGGATGTAAACGAGTTTCGGGGTTTTGTACTCACAGATGAATATGCTCCACTAATTTTTATTAATGGTGCTGATGGGAAAGCTGCACAAATGTTTACCTTAGCACATGAACTAGCCCATGTTTGGTTTGGTGTTAGCGCTGCATTTGATTTACGGAATTTACAAGCGGCTAATAACGATATTGAAAAGGTGTGTAATATTGTTGCCGCAGAGTTTCTTGTACCTGAAATAGAATTACGCGAAATATGGAAGAGCGTCAAGAATAAGGATCTGAAGTTTCAAGTATTAGCTCGACATTTCAAGGTGAGTGAAATTGTTGCAGCTCGTCGGGCTTTAGATTTGACATTAATAACTAGAGATGAGTTTTTTCAATTTTACCAAAACAGTACCAGAGCAGAGAACCATGCTAGTAGCAGTAGCAGTAGCGGTGGGGATTTTTATGCATCTCAAAATTTTCGCATTGGTAGACGTTTTGGAGCGAGTGTAATCAGAGCAACAATGGAAGGGAAGCTTCTTTATACTGAGGCTTATCGACTAACTGGAATTAGAGGAAAAACTTTTTCTGAATTTGCGACACGTCTGGGCTTCGGAGGTGACGTATGAGTAAATTTCTTTTAGACGCAAACATTTTTATTGAAGCGTATCAAAGATATTATTCATTCGATATCGCACCAGCTTTTTGGAATGCGCTACAACAGGGGGCAGAGGCCGGTAAATTAATTAGCATTGATCGTGTATTCCAAGAAATTAACAGTTATGATGATGAGGATAGACTTAAACTGTGGGCTAATAATGAATTCAGCAAATGGTTTGCATCGACAGATGATGAGGCAGTTTTTAATGCTTACAGAGAGATTATTAATTGGGCTGTTAATCAACCGCAATTTTTCGATTCTGCAAAAACTGAGTTTGCATCTGTAGCAGATAGCTGGTTGATAGCTTTTGCAAAGGCTCACAATTACACAGTCGTCACTCATGAAATATATAGCGCGGATGTGCGAAGAAGAATCCTCATACCGAACGTTTGTCGTGCGTTTGATATCCCTTATATTAATACTTTTGAGATGTTACGAAAATTAAATATAAGGCTGGGTTAGAAATTAACATATTCTTTTAAGTTTACTTCGTGTCAATAGTAGCCAACTTTTATATGTAAAATCGCAGGGTCTGGAGCATTACCAGGCGCTGCGATTATCTTTATGCCTCTATTGGCTTTTGATCAATTTTTTCTTAAAAAGGTTTTGAAGTTTGTCAGCCGCTTCCTGATCAGGCCTTTTTAGAAAATGACTATAGATTGAGGTGGTGGTCGTTGCCTTCGTATGCCCTAGCCGAGTGGCAACTGTTTGAACATCTACGCCTTGGCCGATAAGCAAGGAGGCGTTCGTGTGTCTCAGACCGTGGAATTTAACGTCTGGTAGTTTATGCTTTCTTCGGAATTCACGGTACCAAGTTGAGGGTGTTGTTGGAAAAATAGGTTGACCGTTCCATTTTGTGAATAGCCGGTTATGATCTTCCCAGCTGTCTCCACACTTAAGTCGCTCTTCGTTCTGCCATGCCTTATATTGCTTCAGGATGTCCATAACTAAAACTGGCATCGCGATAACTCTTTTACTGCTTTCATTTTTGGGATCCTTCGTGAAAATTCCTTTGCCGGGTAAATACTGGGACGCTCGACAAACCTGTAAATAGTTTCTTTCAAAGTCAACGTCTGACCATTCAAGGCCGGATACTTCGCCAAGACGAGCGCCAGAATAAACGGCTAAATAGACCATTGTTTTGTATTTGAGCGGCTCGTCCTCAAGTAAGGCAAGCATGTATTCTGTCATGTCTTCCTCGAAATGGGCCGCTTCCTTCTTGTCAACTTTTGGAGCTTTTACACGTTCAGCTGGGTTACTGACAAGACACTGCCACTGCACAGCACAAGTTAAGATTGAGCTTATAAGCCGGTGATGGTGCTTAACACTTTGACCAGAGAGCGGTCCGGTAACCTGTATTAAGAAAAGTGTATCAAGTTTCACTTCAAGGGCTTTACTCAAGGCCTCTGCCGTCTTGTAAGTTATTGTGGTCCCCGATCGAGCTCTCATAATAGTGTTGTTGGATATTCCAGACGATCTACTTAGATCGACTATTCTTAAACCCTTCTCCTTCATCAGATCCTTGAACTCAGGTTTTATAGAATACTTCACGTCGCGCCTGATGCCCTTTTCTCCTAAGTTATCATAAAACTGTAAAAGGTGGGTAGGTTGGAGCTTATCAAGTTTAACGTGACCCAAGGCTGGAAGGATCCTCGAAGCAAGCATGTCTTTATACCGGTGCAACGTTTTAGGCGCTAATTGTTTTTCTGCGTAGTCCTTAAGCCATCGCTCAGTAAATTCAGCCAGAGTTATCTTGGATCCGTCTAAGTAGGTTCCATTTTCTACTTCCCGCTCAAACAAGGTCGCTTGCTTCTGAAGTTCTTTATCGGTTTGTTTCGGTGTAAGGCTGGGATCTAAGGAAATGGTTTTGGCCTGCACTAGCTTTTTTCCTTGGCTATCATATCCACAACTGACGGTTACTCGGTATGAATTTTCACCACGTTTTTTGATGGATGCCATGAATTAATCCTCCTCCGGTGCTTCCAACTTTAGGCGAGGGGATACAGAATGTTCGACTCTTTCTAAGATATACGCCTGATTAGCGCCAAGTAAAAACTCTGCAAATTTGCGCGTAGTATCTAGTTCTTTTTTGCTGATCTCTAGATTTGGTTCGAGGGCCCTCCTGACTTCGTTGATAGATCTAGTAGCTTCTTCTTCCGAATGTGGTTCTAGTTGTAAACTCTCGAAATATTTAATGGATGCAGAAGAATGTGTATCAGCCAAAAATAAATCGTGTTGGTTTATTATCTTCAATATTTCTATGTAGTTATCCAACATCCGTAAGGGGTCAGGGGTATGCCTTAGGATTAAGTCTAGTAAGACACTGAGTCCATTGATGACATTTTGTTTAATGTAATCCACATCTGAATATTTTTTCATAACTGCGTTTAGTTCCTCGAGTTGATTATTCACTGAAGCAAGACCGTGATTTTTCATTTCGCTAACTCCAATTAAATAATCAACTGAAACATTAAAATAAGACGAAATTTCTGTGAGGATATCGATACTAGGTTCTCTGAATCCACTTTCATAGTTAGAAATAGTTTGCTTGCTAATGTTTATTGACTCAGCCAATTCTTGCTGAGTTTTCCCCGCTTCTTTGCGAAGCGTTTTTAAACGTGTTGGAAAAAGACTCATGACTACCTCCTGTGATATCTGTGCTAACACAATCCTAATACAGAAATAACTGCTTGTCAACGAAATGCATTATAAAATGCATTGACAACACACGTAATGAGTACTAAATTAAGTGTAGACAAAAAAGAAGAGGAGGTAAACGCATTGTTGATTATTTCGCCCCGGTGTCATGAAATACGTGAAGCGAGGATCAAGAAAGGGTTCAGCATCAGAGCATTAGGCGACACTGCAGGGTTAAACCCAGGAACTATTAACCGAGTTGAAAACGGAAAACGATCTCCATCGCCAAAGACTGCTAATAAAATATGTGTCGCCTTGGGACGCGAGCTTGAAGACCTATTCGTATTAATGGAATCAGAATAAGTGAATAGGGAGGAGTTGATCATATTGACCAGGATGAGAACGATTAAGCAAGCAATCCAATCCATAAAAGAACAGGATCCGGGAAGCTGCTTCAGTGAATGGTATCTCAGACAGCTCGTAAAGTCCGGCAAACTCAAATGTCATAGAGCGGGGAATCGGTATCTCGTGAATATGGACTGTTTGGATGAATTTTTAAAAGCCCCGCAGATTGAGCAAGAAAGAACGCAACCATTCGGCATAGTTCGAAAAATAAACCCTTAGTAACAGGCAAATAAAGTATTGCCTCCTAATTTCCATCTTCGCGTTGATAAATTATCACCGAACGTCAGATTTGAATTGCATTGCCTTGCCCAGTATTCTGATTTCCTTCATATCATCTTTGGTGTATATCTGATCAGGATAGTTAGGATTCTCTGATCTTAAAATGACTGTCCCGTTAACCTTGTAGACTCGTTTTAAGGTTGCGTCTTGCCCGTCGATCAAGACCGCTGCAATTTCTCCCGTTTCGATATCAGGCTGCTGGCGTATATAAACTAAATCCCCGTCAAGTATGCGCACTCCGATCATGCTGTCGCCTTTGACACGAAGACAGAAGTCTACCCTCATACTTTCCGGTACTTGTTCGTAGCCTAAGACGTGTTCCTGCGCAAGTATTGGCAACCCTGCGGCTATAGTTCCCAAGATGGAGATACGTTTGAAATTTACGTTTTTGCTGTGCTCGTCTGGTGTTAATCCAATGAGGTAATCAGTAGTTACCCCAAAAACTTCAGCGATAGCAGCTACATCTTGAAACCGCGAAGGCTCTTCTTTATTGTTTTCCCATTTAGAAACCATCGACTTACTAATAGTTATACCGGAATTTTTCAATTTCATTAAGTCAATGAGTTCCGACTGAGATATATCGGCATTGCTCCTTAACTGTTTTAATTTCTTGCCAAACGAATCCATAAATCCACATCCTTTGTTAAAGATCATTACCTATTATTATATATAGAGTGTTTCGATTAATCAACTTTTGTACTCATATTACTAGTAAAGTTGTTGACAAAGAAACACCCAATGTTATACTAAATTGAATGTTTCGACAAATAAACCTAGAGAGAGTGAAGAATATGTCAAAGTATGTTGAAACAAAAGCAAACCGTATAAAAAAGCCTTATTCAAAATTCAAAGCTTACCTGAGTGAACATAACATAACGCAGGCTCAATTGGCGGAGATCATAGGCAAAACAAATACCACCATTAGCCAAAATCTAAATGGCACAGCCGGAGATTTATCGTTATCTGATGTCCGGAAGATTTGTAGGAAGTTCAAGATAAGTTCAGATGAGTTTTTTATTTGATCGAAATGTTTCTTAAAAGAAACAATGGGTGTGAACTTATGCTTCAGCAATATGAATGCGCAACCTTTAGGCAATAAGTAGTCAGTGATAAAAATGGATATCCGGGAAAGGAGGAACGAAGGAATAGAAATGATTAGGAAGATACTTGAGTCCACCGTAGGTTCAATGACAGACACAGAATTCAAGGAAACCCTTGTTCTTGCGAACACGGACATAGTAACTAACCGCGTCGCTTTTCGACGAAGGACAAGCCTCCCGGAAGTGGTTGAGATTGCAGAGATATGTTTTAAGGCTCTCCAGAGGGGGACGGAGACTAATCTGCAAAAGGTCGGTGAAAAGGAGACGGGATAATCTAATGGATAAAAAATCAGGGGATTATAAAGTCGCGGATCGCGTCCAGTGGTTCGTGGAGGCTAAGAAAGAGGGCGGAATAACCTATATGCACTCCTTTGCAGTGGGGGTTATTGCTGCGATTATTGACGATCGCTACCGTACCTCGGATGAAAGGGTGCGAGAAATCCGTGAAACCTTATCCGACTTGGAAAAAGTCTGGAACGATGGGTCCATATTCGATGGCTATAGACATGAAAAAGCCCTCCGCGCCAACGGAGAGCCACAAGAAAATTAACCACCTATAGTGTACCATAAATCAGCTTTGAACGATAAGGAGGAAATTTTATGAAAATCTCCAGACTAGAGATCAACAATTTCGTGGGAATCTCGGAATTTAAGTTTGACCTCGGTAAGATCAATATCCTCACAGGTCGGGTGGGGTCCGGCAAGACCAGTATTATTGAAGCCATCGAAAAAGGCTTCAGCAACAAGAGCCAACGAGTTGAAGTCATCCGCCACGGTGAAGACGATGCGACGATCTTTATAAAAACTGATGATGGGCTGGAGATCGATCGTAAACTGCGGACCAATAAATCAGATTATTTGAAAGTCCGAAAGGCCGGCCAAGCAGTACCGAGCACGGAGAAATTTCTAAAGCAATTTCTCAAGGGCGAGCTCTTCAAACCCTTGGAATTTTGCACAAAATCTCCCGTCGAACAGGCCAAGATCATTCTGAACCTGCTGGAGATCCCCTGGACGATGGATGACATCTCCAACTGGTTCGGCGAGATACCAACTGACGTTGACTATGATGAGCATATCCTTCAAGTCCTCGGCCAGATCGTTAAAAATTACTTTATTCAGCGCGAAGTGGTCAACCGTGAAATCGTAGTCATCAAAGCCCAAGTGACGGGCTATAAAAATGAACTTCCTAAGAATTATGACGGCGAAGAATGGAGACTGAAAAAGGTCGCTGAATATTACAAAGCGGTTTCTGATGCAGAGCTCCTCAATAAGCAAAGAGAACATGCTACTGCCATAATCGAAGGACTAGCAGGCCGCAATGCTACGATTAAGGCTGAGGCTGAGACACAAAAGCAAACTAAGCGAACCGAGATGAACCAAACGCGCCATGAAATCGAGGAATATCGGCAAGAGATTGGATACAAGATTGAGACCCTGAAAAATGCTATAGCCCAGACTGACCAAAAGATGGAGCAGTCGGAGGCTACCTATAATTTAGAACTTGAGCGCAACTACCTGAAACTTAGGGATGAATACACCCTTAAAAAAGACCAGGCAAGGCAAGCGATTCAAGCGGGAGTTAAGGACCTTGAACAACAGGTTGCTAACTATGAGAAAACAATCTACGGCAATGACTTGGAACTCACGTCCCTCGTGGGTACCGAAGAAAAGGCGCTGCTCAGTATTAGTGAAAAAGCGGACGAACGCATCAAGGCCGAAGAGGCCAAGATAGAGAGCTCACGGAAACTCTTGGACGAGACCGTACCAGTCGAAGTCGAGCCCCTCAAGCTAGCAGCCGATCAAGTGGCGCACATGCAGAGCTACTTGCGCGATTACGACTTGATGTCGTCTCTGATTCGTGAGAAGTTAGCACCGCGCGAAGAACTCGCGAGTGTCCTGACCGCTCGAATAGAGAAAGGCCGCGAGATGCCAACGGAGTTACTTAAGACGGCTGCACTGCCTATCCCTGGACTCTCCGTGGATGGTGAGGGGAAAATACGAATCGGGAAGACGCTCATTGATGGCCTGAGCGAGGGCGAGCAACTGGAGTTAGCTTTCAGAGTCGCCAAAGCCCAGGCCGGACAGCTAAAATTAATTTGTCTGGATGGTTGGAACAAGATTAACCCCACAGAGCGGACATGGATCGAGAAGGAAATAAGGGAGGATGATTTTCAATATGTCGTCGTATCGACAGAGGACGGAGACCTAACCATGAACGTATCGCAAGGAATCGTCAAAGGAGAAGTGTAATGCTCCTGTTGACGCATGATAATTATCATAGCATCGCAGCCAATCTCGACTATATGTCGCGCAGCCAGTACGCGGGTTTTGTCTATGAGTGTGAGGCCAAAGCGATGGCGAAGTTATCCGATGTCTGGGTGGAAGTGCCAACGACTGCCCAGGAGGTGGGTCAATATGTCCATAGTTGGAACGCCGGCACGTTAGAGAAGTTTCTAGTCAATCACCCAAATATGTTTACAAAAGCTAAGGCCTTGAGAGCTGAATATCTACTCGCGAACACCATGATTGACTGTCTTCAGGAGGATCCGTTCGTGATGTCGTATCTTGATGGGGACAAGGAAACAATCATGACGGCTGAAATGTACGGTGCTCCCTGGAAGATTAAGATGAACGTCCACAGTCTGGTTCCCAGGCGTCTGGTTGACTTAAGAACGACCCGAAGCATTATTGAGAAGGTGTGGGATGAGGCCGCTAGGCGCTATGTATCATTTGTTGAGTTCTATAAAGCGCCACTCCAGATGACCATCTATGCGGAAGTTGAGCGGCTTGCTATGGGAAGAGCCGTTGAGGACTGGTCGGAGTTTATCATCGTTGCGGTTAGTAAGGAGAAGTATCCCGATAAAGCCGTGCTTAACATGACGAACCCGACGAGATTAATCGCAGAGCTGGCAGCAGTTCAGACGAATATGCCAAGACTTATTGCGCTCAAAGCTGGGCTAGCGGAGCCTATCCGCTGTGAGGTTTGTAATTATTGCCGGTCGACAAAAGTTCTGAACAAGGTCATCCAGTACTATTGAAGGTTGAACGTAACACTGTTTAACGAGGGGGAGTTCAAATGTCATGGATCGAATCAAATCAAGAACTCGCAAGACATCCCAAGTCGATAAAGGCAGCGAGGGCGTTAGGTATTTCGGTACCAGCTGTCGTGGGTCATCTT
>DASRMG010000254.1:0-5208 GCA_035648035.1 Desulfosporosinus sp.
CCGCAAAAACATTTATCGCGTTATGGAAAAATACAGGCATTTACGCATAATGCGAATAATTATGGCTAATCAAAATGAAGATCCTACTGATGAAGGGTTAGTAGCCTAGATATCATGGCAAAAACTTTTGACTGTCAAGTAATATAATGAATAAGCTGTTCGATATTCTGTTCAAAAAAAAGTTCAAATGCTTCAAAATCTCTGTAAAAGAATTCTTTATATTCATTTCTTTTGACAGTTTTTAATCTCTGATACGCAAGAATAAAATTTTCTTTGGATATGAATTGTTTATATTGAATCCCCACTTTGGGCCTTCTTTCTGTGATTGTTATTCAGAAGAATCTTATATTAAAAAGTATAAAGCGTTTGGCTAGATATTACCTCGACGGGTTATAGCAAGTTTAGAAATGTGCAAAGTAGAAGGATTGAGTTGATACGATATCTTCATTCTCAATGTTAGGATACCAGTGTCATTACATATACGCTCACAAACCTGTTTAGGTATCCTATACCTTGGTGGGCCTTCATGTTTAGAAGGAAGATAGATTGGCGCAACTGGGAATATGCAGGTGCATTTAATGTCATTGTTAATGCAATATGCTTTAAGAACCTATCCCTAATTCTGTCGAGCTCTTCTTATCCAAAAGCCTAATAGCTAAGTGGATTGTGGATAAATAAACATAAAATATCCAACTTAGCCAGTTAGGATCATAATCTCTTTTTTGTCTTTCGTTATGATGCCTAATTGCAAAATTGTTTGCAATATTAAATAGATCGCCTTCATCCTTAGTCATGACTTGTTTAAGTTGTGGTCTTAGATACTCAAGTACATCTGCTAGATCTCTCACTGCATCTCTGCGCTCCTCTAGCGAAGATCTATATCTACGGAACTTGCTTATTGCACACTCCACTCTCTTGTTAACATTATCTGGTTCATACTGAGGAACATTGGCATTAAATATGTTCGTAAGGCCCGGTCCTCCTAAGATTAATATTTCTCCTTTAGGTGATAATTCAAAACCGCCCATATAATCTTCTAAAATGCTATTTATTGCCTCCAAAAATTCTTTTTGTCCCGTCTGTTTATCAAAAGTTTCGTAGTGCCAACCACACTGATTATACGAATGATAGTTTCCTTCTTTAGGTTTAGACACCAAGTCATAGAGAAGTTCTATTACATCAAAAACGTCGTCTTCAGAATAATTTTCCCTTTGAGATTCAATGGGCCAAATATTTTGTTTTCTTAAAACCCTAAAGAAATATAATTCAATATCTTCGCCTAAAATACCGGGTACATAATCCGCATCAACACACCAGTAACCAAGGGTCTCTTGGAAGTAGTCGTTCTTTAAGAAGGTGGAATATATATTGAAAAATAATCGTCTAAATAATTCCAAATCTATTTCCGTTGACGCTGGATTTTTACCCGTTCTTAATGAATAATACCTACGTTCTTTCAAATTCTTTCACCTCATAACAAATGGTATAGCTTACCCCGTCAGTATCTTGCATGGATAAAATGTTGAGTGTTTGGGTTGAGTAGATACGCAATCTTTCATCGATCATAGCAAAAATACTAGTGGCGCATTATATAAAACGAATAAGTTTAGAAAGATGCCGCCCTGGCGCAGTTCGCCCAGATAAGAGTGCATTTAACATCTAGCATGTTCGAAAGCGAGGGCAAGGGGGTCTTAGGATACTTTGGTTACCTTCGCAAGAATGAGAAAACTACTATAGGATGCACTGGGAATGTGCTATTATTCTAAGCTATCTTCATAATTTTTTACAATTGAAGCCGTTCATCAAGACCTTTTAGTATTCTGGGTCCAACGTCTAGAGCCCATTGAGCAGTTCGATCATCTACGTCTTTACCATGAACCGCTCCATTTAACAGATCGACCATATCCAGCAAAACAGATTTCTCTTCGTTAGACAGCAGGTTGTTTTCGGACAACAACCTTAGAAGTTGTCCAACACCTTTGTTCTGAGTAGGAATTCCCTGCCTAACAGCAATCGTTCTTAAACGTTTCTCAATTTCAATTCTCAGACCGGCTAAAGCAAGTATTGGATCTTCTTCCGCCACCATAAGGAACGTATGGTCTGGTATTTGTCGAGTTTCTACTTCTTTGGAGAGTAAACCAATTTTTTCAGCTTTTTCTTGGGCTTTTTCAAATTCCCTAAACTCTAATTTTGTACCACCTGGTAGTTCTACTGATTTCATCCTATATAAGTACGTATTGCCCAAGATATTTTTGACAAAATCACTTTTAATCCATCTGGTATGTCATTAGATTGAAGTACATTTCCGAATTCACAAATCTGTGAATTATTGAATTTAAAAATTTCGCCTATGCTCATTTCAATAGGTTCCGTAGATTGCAACTCAACATAGCTGTAAAAGGGAATAGTACTATCCTTATTAAAAAAATCATTAAATTTCATAATCCGCCAACTTCCAATTATAGACAGTTTGGTAAGCAGTTGCGTTTTGCTACCAACAGTGAGCAACGAAAGGACTTCACATCACTTCTACTTCGAAGGATTTTCTAGTCTCTAGGTAATTAACTTCTTAATACTTTCAACAATTTTCTTTCAATTCCTTCTAATATGGACATGAATAATCTAATATAATTCAAATAAAGACCAGCCGTCTAATAACGACCTAGCAGCTCATATACATTCACTGGTCTTTTTAGGCATAACAATACTGTCCACAGCAAAAATTACCAACAATACATGAAAAATTACATAATCCAAACTGAAAGCAGCGATACTCTGAAACCAGCTCCACAAATGCCTTCAGCTTTGTTTTCTATTGAGACAAACAATAAGCACCGCATTCAGTTGATCCTGATTGCGGTGCTTATTGTTCTAAACGTTCCCTCTAGGAACCAATCATTCATTAGCTTGATACTCTGCTAATTTATCTCTAATCTCACGTCTGGTCACACGCCCTAATCCATTAAGTTCCGATAGTTCCTCTTCAGAGTGTTGTTCCAGTTCGCTGATCGTCTCAATGTCACCATAATAAAGCGTATTGTAAGCTCTCGGGCTAAGATTCAGTATCCCGATTTCAGGCGAGTCAGCGTGCCGATGACATCTTTTCTCGCACCTCTCTGCAGTTTCCATATCTATGTATTGTCTCTGGCAATATTCGCAAGCATATTGTGTTATCACCCTCTCCTGTACCATGTTAAGATACGCCTCCCCTTCATTTTAAATAACAACCAACGACACGTCCCCAGCTCATACTTTAGCTCAAAGGGTCTTAACTCCCCGTTCATATCGCTTTGGCACCGGAAGATGATCATTCGATTACCGGCCAGCTTTTCATCAGACTTCGATGTCACTTGCTCAACCTTAATGACCTTATCGTCGAGCTTATACCTTACCGGATTCGGGACCCTTTCCAGGCTAAACCAGGCAATCATTTCAATGGGCTTCATGAATATTCTCATACTAACCACACTTAGCCCAATCGCCCGTTATACACTCGGTACAGCTCCCAGCACGGATGAGTTTATTTTGGCACACTGGGCATTTGTCGTGCAGAATTAACCACTGTTCACACGGTTCTAAACAATAAGGCTTTCGATCACAATTAACACAACTATCGTTCATTTGACACACTCCGCAGTACATATATTTGTTCTTTCACGAACTCTTGTTCTTATTATAGCTATACCCTGTGATAATATCAATAAGAAAATATGCCCAAGCTCTCACAAAGCTTGGGCATATAATCGTACAACTATATAGCAATAATAGTGGGCAATTATTTTACAATTTCTATTGCTTATTCACTTCATTCATCAATATGCCGTCCTACCCTCGGGCGTGCCATCAGCCCCAAATGAACATTGCCATTAAGCTTCCCGAGAAATAGCTACCCATTTCTCGGGAACGCTGGAACCCAACCATTCTCGTGCATGTCTTGAACCAGTTTGGGCTTGCTTTATAAGTCTAGGGTCTGCTGCTACTCGTCAAGCACTGCCTGCGTCGGCGCGCCCTCCAAGCTGGGGTAACTTCTGGGTAACTTCTGGGTAACTTCTGGGTAATTTGTGGTCATTTCTATAGGTACCCTGTTTTATTTGCTCTGTCTCAGGCCAGTTAATACTGGAGCAAACATAACAGGGATTAAAGGACAGAGCTGCTAATCATACTGCTTGAATCATAAGCGGCAGCACAGTCCTCTCGCGAATGCGTTTCGGGTCCTGGCCGGCTGCCGCTCAGTGGATCTCCCCTCATAATCGGGGAGCTAACTGAGCTCAGAGCGCGGTTATCCTGCAGCTGGTAGCGGGTCAAAGATTGCCACCGCAGATCAGCCTCCCTCGTTGCTCGGGCAGCTGCCCTGCTTGGCGCGCGGTTATCCTGATTGTCAGCCCGCTTATCGGGTCCTAGAGCTGCCGCTCGGTGGATCTCCCTTCGTTCCTCCGGTAGCTAACCGAGCTCAGCGCGCGGGTACGGGTCTTGTCCTGGTCAACAAGACCGTCCAAGATTTCCCTCCTTCGTCGGAAAACCACGGCCGGTCTTCTCTTATCCTGCTAGCCCTTGCTCGCCGCCTTAGGTCCATAGCTATCCCCGCTCGGTGGATCTCCCCTCGTTCCTCGGTAAGCTAACCGAGCTTGGCGCGCGGTCATCCTGCGGGCGTGATCTAATCCAGCTTCTGTGGTAGTGAGTCGTCGTATACATAGACGGCTAGCTATACGTAGTAGTCGAGTTCACACATATATGTCTGGTCCTTATGGTATACGGGCATACACTATACCCCGCAATGAAGCATATTTGAGTGAGCATGCAGAATCCCTTCCGAACTCGGGCAAGCCCTCGGTCCTGCGGGACTAAATTCTCCAGGCATTACCCATCCTGTCAAAGGGAGCGGGCGCGTGGGTTCGGAAACCCAGCGGGTCGTTCCTTCCTTGGAGGCCTCGGCCCTCCTACGTCGGAGCCAATGTCAAAAGGCTATGGTTCCATAATTAGGAAGTCATTTATTCGCCTATAGCAATGAGTGAAAAATAAATCTCAAATATACCCTCAAAGACGAAAAAACACTTGACATTTCAAAAATACCGCCATAATTATTTTGAATACCATTTATTGGTATATCTAATAAGAAGTGGCGGTGTTTTAAAAATGAAAAAAACTTTTATAGAGGGAATGATGATTTCAACGCAGCTAATTAATGACTTTATTTTCATGTGCGAATCA
>DASRMG010000255.1:0-4022 GCA_035648035.1 Desulfosporosinus sp.
TAAAAGTTTGACAACCACTCAAATCTATTTGCATATTACGATTACCGACCTTTTAGAGCTCTCTAAGAAACATCCGATGCGTAAAATGCGTACCATGATGGGACTCAAAGCCGATTCCGTTACTTCCTTTCAAATACCTTATGGCTCCCGTACAGGAACATAATGAAATTTCATGAAATACTGCGACTGAGTTAGCTTTTAACAGCATTCCCTATCCAACATGCCACTATTAGCCAATACGCGTTAAAAATTAATGTCGCTAAAAAAGGATTTTTCGATAATGTCGATCATGGAAAGCTTCTTAAACAGATGTGGACTATGGGAATTCAGGACAAGAACCTTCTTTGTATTATATCGGCTATGTTAAAGGCAGAAATTGAAGGAATAGGAATCCCCAGTAAGGGCGTTCCGCAGGGTGGTCTGTGTTCTCCATTATTTTCTAACGTGGTCCTTAATGAATTAGATTGGTGGATAAGCGATCAATGGGAAAGCTATGAAACTTCATACCCCTATAAAAGAAACGAAGGCAAAATTAGAGCAATACGCAGAGGGTCAAAACTGAAGGAATGCTATATTATCAGGTACTGTGATGATTTCAAAATCATGTGTCCAACCAGAGATGTAGCAGAACGGATGTTTGTCGCAGTTAAACTCTGGCTCAAAGAGAGACTAAATCTAGAAATAAGTCCAGAAAAATCAAAGATTACAAACCTGCGCAAGAAATCATCGGAGTTCCTCGGCTTCAAAATCAAAGCTGTTGTTAAGGGAAGGAAACGAGTCGCTAACTCTAATATCAAACCCAGTGCTGTTGTGAAAATAATAGCTAAAGGGAAGGATCTTATCAAGAAAATCCAAAAGAATTCAGCAGACAAGAATGTAAGTCTCTACAATTCTTATGTTCTTGGAACTCAAAATTACTATCGTATAGCAACACATTGTACTAAAGACTTCTCGAAAATCGGATATGAGCTTGATAGGAACATTAAAACCAGGTGGAAGTCAATCTCTACCAATAAGGGTTCTCCCAGCAAGCTATACTTGGAAAAGTATAAGGGATATGCTAAGAAGAAGACATATATACATGGTCACATCATATTCCCCATGTCAGCATGTAAAACTAAAAATGCAATGAATCACTCCAAAATGGTAAACAAATTCACACCTGAAGGGAGAAAATTCATTCATCAACTAAGCGAAAGTGTATCAGGCTTCGAATTCATATACCTCAGCAAAAATCCAGTAATAGACCGAAGTATTGAGTATAATGACAACCGAATATCCTTATTTTCTGCCCAAGGCGGAATGTGTGAGGTACTCGGTAAAAGATTAGAGGTAAATGACTTCCATTGCCATCGTATCATTCCAATTATTGCTGGCGGAGGAGATAAATACAGTAATCTTGTCATAATTGCTCCTGATATTCACAGATTGATACATGCAACCAAATCCGAAACAATTCAACAAATACTGGCGAAGCTTGAACTATCTAAAAAGCAGATAGCCAAAGTGAATAAATTCAGAGTACAAGTAGGAAATATTGTGATATAAGAAAGTAGTTTTAGGTTGATGGAACGCCGTGTGAATACGAAAGTTTCGTGCACGGTGTGGAGCAGGGGAAAAAGTGGAGATCATATCAAAGCTTTACCTATTGCTATTGGGGTTGAGTGAAAATCTTGGTATCAGCGGGTTTGAGAGAGTGATTCTCTCTTTATAGTGACAGGTCGTTTTGGGGGATATATCGAGCCGGATCGTTTTTTTGGTATGCTCTGGCTTATTGTTTTCTCTTGGATTATTATTGCTATTGTGGGAGGATATGAGAGGAAAATGCAGAAATTCTAGAGTGGAGTAATTAAAAATCCCCTTGGAAGATAAAGGGGCGTATATCCCCCAGTGTTGGTTGGATTAACGTAATGTATGGCATATCAGAGTGTACCTTATTTTATATTTAATTATTGAAGGGAGAAAACCAAATGGCGAACAAGACAGGACCTCAACCAGATATAAAATATTGCCCAATATGTATGGGTGACCTTGTAAATATTCCAAGAGACAAAATGAAATCAAAAGGCTTCACTAGAAAAGATGGGACAGTTTCAGAGCATACACATACATATGACTGTTTAAAGTGTAGTAAGAGGTTTGAATTAATCAAGATCGATAAACGGTCGCTCTTTGCTAAGTTCAAGTAGCACATTCAGTTTGAAATAACCGCAGTGATCAAACCTTGGTAGCAACAAATAATACCGAGTGCTTCAAAGTGCATTGTTACATGTATCGCGAATTTTAGTAAGGAAGAGAGTAGGCTGAAATAGGTTCAACTATTATGACATTATGATGGCAAAGGAGGAAAAGCACTTCCGTTATTGAAGCTGTCTCTATGAATTTATATTTACTACTACCGTACTACTACGGCGATGATTTTATATGACTTTAGATGAAAGTCAGTAAGTTATTAAAACCCTGTAAGGCCTGCTACATAAGGAGTTATGAGTCTATGTGATTTCCCGCATTATATACGTCGTCAAACTCTTAATCGGCAGGTCCCTGGTTCGATCCCTGGTTCGATCCCTGGGCAGCGCACCAATTAAACATTACTCCCAAATTATACCTTTAATTACTTTCCATTAGCCGCAGAGCTTTTAATAAAAAGTGTTAAGTCCCCGCCGCAAGGTGGGGGCTTAACGCTTTTCTGTTTCATAATGAATATATTTACTCAAAACACGACGAAGTAATTTTTTAAAAGATGTACGACGATCGGCAAAACCCTCTATTCACGGGCTTTGCGAGATTTCGATCGAGTGGCATGGCTATTGCATATAAAGAATTGAGAGCAATCGGCGTTGGATCGACAGTAAGAGTTCTAAGGGAGGCGGCAGTATGGAAGCAAGCGGTATAATTCTAGCCGGAGGACTTAGTTCACGCATGGGCTCAGATAAAACCCTGATGGTTTACAGTAACGAAACTTTTATTGAGCACATGGTAAGTGAAATGCGTCAGGTTGTAGATGAAATCATTATAGCTAGTAATCATACAACCAAGTATGAAATCCCGGGGACGGTTGAAGTACAGGACATTTATCCTGGTATGGGACCCCTTGGGGGCATCCATGCGGGGCTACTGGCAACCCAGAAATCATGGGCTTTTGTAGTTGCTACCGATATGCCATTGTTTAAGGCTGACCTAGCCGTTTTTCTTCTGGAGCGTAGTGCCGGATATGACGTTGTAGTACCCTATATTAATGGCCGCTGGGAACCTCTATGTGCGGTCTATTCTCGGGAATGTCTAAAGGCCATTGGGGAATGTCTGAAGGCTGATATTAGGCAAATACATCGTTTTTATTCACAGGTTCGAGTTCTTAAGGTTGGTGAAGAAGAACTAAGCAGAGTCGGTAAGATCGACGAACTGTTTTACAACATGAATACCCCCGAGGATTATAGAAATCTTTATGAACGTAAGGTAACGGGCCAAGACCAAGGGTAGAAGAAATAGAAATCACGGTCATTATGGTATTACAAGCAAGTAGGAAAGTTACAGGGAGGTATATGAATGGTGCAGAACTCAAGTATTCCGGTAATATCTTTTGTTGCCGCCAAATCAGGTTCAGGAAAAACTACTCTGATGGTGAAGGTCATCAAGGAGTTGAAGGCAGAGGGATTAAAGATTGCTACCATAAAACACGATGCCCATAGCTTTGATATGGATAAACCGGGTAAAGATACTTGGAGAATGGCCGAGGCGGGGGCCAATATTGTTGCCATTTCTTCTCCAAAAAAACTAGCAATCATTGAAAAAGTTGATGATGAAAAGACTCTTGATGAAATTATTGAAAGGATATCTGGTGTGGACCTTATTCTGACCGAAGGCTTCAAGAAGGGTGGTAAACCTTCAATAGAAGTATTCAGATCCGCGGTGCATCGGGAGCTCTTAGGTGAAGCTGTTCAACGTCTTGCAATTGCTAGCGATATTCCATGGGATATTGGTGTTCCCTGCTATCATATCGACGATGTTGTCAGTGTTGTAAA
>DASRMG010000256.1:0-48295 GCA_035648035.1 Desulfosporosinus sp.
ACAATGATCATAACACGATGTTTAGCGATAGAGGTCTAACGTGTCAACTAATTAATCTGAACAATATGGTGTGAGTTATCAAAGAACGTTCGAGTTGGGTTTGAACCATCAACCCTAGCTCTATCTTACAAGGAGGTAAATTGTGGAACAACAACGCTTAAAGTCTAGAACAGAGATTCCTGAGGCTACCAAGTGGCATTTGGAGGATATTTTTTCGGATAACCAACAGTGGGAGAAAGCGTTCACCCACCTGGAAAAGCTCTCAAATGAAGGAAAGAAATTTGAGGGACATTTAGCAGATGCTCCTGAGACCTTAATTGCATGTTTTGAATGGATGGATCATTTAAGTTTAGAAATTGAAGAAATTTATACTTATGCTCGTATGAGACGAGATGAGGATAATCGCAATGCCAACTATCAAGCGTTGACAGATCGTGCAGGTGCTCTAGCCGTGAAGGTGAGTAGTTCAGCGTCCTTTGTGGTGCCAGAACTGTTAGCGATACCTGAAGAGCGTCTGAAGGAATTCCGTTCGACGTCTAAAAAGCTGGAGCTATATAACCACGCACTTGAAGACATCCTACGCAAGAAAGAGCATATTCTTAGTTCAGTTGAGGAAAAGCTGTTAGCAGAAGTGGGAGAATTAGCGGAGGCTCCTGGCGCGATATTTTCTATGGCAAATAACGCAGACTTAAAATTCCCGAGCATTGCCGATGAAGCGGGCCATTCAGTTGAGCTAACCAAGGGCAATTTTATTATGTTCATGGAAAGCCATCAACAGGCTGTGCGAAAAGAAGCTTTTGAGACGCTCTATCATACGTATGAGAAGCAAAAGAATACGTGGGCTGCCACTTTGAATTCTAGTGTAAAGTCTGACATATTTTTTTCCAAGGCTCGAAACTATGCCTCGGCGATTGAAGGTTCTTTAGATGATGACCGTGTTCCCTTAACGGTGTATGATTCCCTGATTGATACGGTTCACGAATTTTTGCCCCAGCTGCATCGTTATGTTCAGTTGCGTAAGAAGGCCTTGAAACTTGATGAGTTACATATGTACGACATCTATGTACCGATTGTTCCGGAAACGACGATGGCGATTACTTATGAACAAGCAAAAGGCATGGTCATTGATGGCCTAAAGCCGTTAGGGATAGACTACATTAAAATCCTTGAGGAAGGGTTCGAGAAAAAATGGGTCGATGTTTATGAGAATGAAGGAAAGACGAGCGGAGCTTATTCTTGGGGAACTTATCGCTCTCATCCCTATGTGTTACTCAATCATCAAGACACTCTAGATTCGATGTTTACCCTCGCTCATGAAATGGGGCACTCGTTACACACCTTTTTCTCCAATCGGAAACAACCCCATCTCTATGCGGGCTATAAAATATTTGTGGCAGAGGTCGCTTCAACCTTGAACGAAGCCTTGGTTATGGAGCATCTTTTGGAAACGACCAAAGACCCTAAAACGCTCGCCTATCTGATCAATCATTATCTTGAACAGTTCCGAGGTACTATTTTCAGGCAAACCATGTTTGCTGAATTTGAGAAAAAGATACACTCAGTGGTCGAAGAGGGCGGCGCTTTAACGGCAGACACCCTTTCCGAAATCTATCAAAATTTAAATGCAGTGTATTATGGGTCTGAAGTGATCCTTGATCCGGAAATTGCGATAGAATGGGCACGTATACCACATTTTTATAATGCTTTTTATGTTTATAAATATGCCACTGGATTCTCTGCAGCCACGGCCTTTGCTCGAGCTATCTTAGATGAAGGAGAACCAGCCGTCGCGCGATATCTAGAATTTTTGAGCGGTGGTGGTTCAGATTACCCTATAGATTTGTTACGTAAAGCCGGCGTGGATATGGAGACGCCTGTGCCTGTACGCAATGCCTTACAAGTGTTTACGGAACTTGTAGAACGTTTGGAAACACTCTTAGCGTAAGCTAGGGCTTAACTAGGGCGACAAAACGGGGATTCTTACTGACAGGTGCAAAATCATGTTTTTCATTACGGGCTACTTCCTTGACACCAGGGTCTAGTGCAATCGCTTGTTGCAGATATTCCACGACTTTGTCAATATTCCCAAGACGTCCGTAGATACTAGCAATGCCGTAATAACTCCACGTATCACGATTGTCTAAGGTCAGAGCCTTCTGATACGCTGCAATGGCAGGTTCCCAGCTCCCGGCCAATTCGTTGGCCAAGCCTAGGTTGAAATGGCCATAAACAAACGATGGATTGAGAACAAGGGCTTGCTGAATCAGGGCAAGCCCTTGTTCATGTTTTCCCTGAAAGGCTAACGTCGCACCTTTACCATTGAGTGCTTCGTAACATTGAGGGTCAATTTCTAATGCTTGATTAAAGAGGGCTAAGGCTTCTGGAAATACCTTCTGATCCTGTTGATAATATAGTTTGAGCCCTTGGTCATATAAAGCAAGTGCTTTTGCATCAGAGACATGGATTGGGGGTAATGATGATGAGGGGTCTGGTATTGAAGGGGTTAGATCAAGTTGTGTCGTAGAAGAATCTTCTGGAGTGTTGAGTTGAAGCGCGTTATACTTCGGTAAATAATAAAGTAGTAACATTGTGGTGATCGCTAAGATCATTGATGCCAATATAATATACAATTTAATAGAACGTTTCAATATAAACTCTCCTTTAGGGCTCGCTCGTGCTCTTCTTAATTTGATGGATTCTGTGCCCATTATAGCATCCATGACCCACTAAACTTCCTATCACAAAAAAAGAATTAATAGAGAGAATTCTTCTAACAAGAGACTTGACAAAGTGAGAATAGGGGTAGTAATATTAAATTTGGGTTATATGGATATATTATGAAATTTTAAACATTGAATTGAATGGGAGTGGGATTATGGAAACTACAGGAAATGAAGCTGAAGACCACTTGCAACAAGTCATTCTAATAGCTCGGGGCTTTTACGCGCGAAAAGATCGTGCCCACGATTTAGAGCACGCGTTAAGAGTTCGAGAGTGGGGTAAATTACTGGCTCAGGAAGAAGGGGCGGATGCTACGGTCATTGAGTTGGCGGCGATTCTTCATGACATTGGTCGTTCTGGAGCGGTAGAAAAGACGCATGCAGAAAGTAGCGCAGGGCTTGCTGTCAATATTCTACATAAAACCGGGTATTCTGAGGACATTGTTTTGAAAGTTAGAGAGGCAGTTATCGCTCATTCTCTCGAAGCAGGCCACGAACCGAATACCCTTGAGGCGAAAATTCTATATGATGCAGATAAATTGGATTTTGTAGGCGCAATAGGGCTGGGACGGTTGTTTACTTTTGGCGGTGTAGAAGGGTGGCCATTAGTGGGCGAGAATTCCTGTGAGTCGTTTCACCTAGAAAAAATTCGTGGTTATCAGAAACATTTATACACTAAGGCCGCTAGAGTCTATTTTGAACCCTTGTTACTTTTTACAGAAGATTTTTGGCGAGCGTTGCATGCTGAAAGACTTAAACTGGGATTTTCTGGCTAAGCTAGCTCTATGTAATGGCTTATCCAGAAAGGGTGAATTCAACAATGCGTTGGTTTTGGCGTTTATTAACTCTATTAATCATACTATTAGGCTTGCGTACCCTCGTTCCACAGCCAGAGGTTTTCATTTCCTTGCCAGAAGAGAATAGCTGGGCACCTAAAATTCACGGGGAAATTAAGCAATTACAACAATTTACACAGGATCTCCCGGCAAGTATTGAAGTAGAAGTTCGTCGCCTCTGGAACGATTTTCAACCTAACGGGGATGGAAAAGAAGTATAGTTCTAGGTTTCGAAAAAATGAAGAGTTTCAAAATTTGTTTTAAAAAGTGAAATTGTGGTATTATAAGAGAGATAAATAAAAAAGGAGTGAAGAATATGGTTGGAATTACAGAATTAGCTGCTCAAAAAGTCAAAGAAGTTCTTAAGAGCCAAAACAAAGAAAATGCGTTTCTTCGTCTCTACATTGTAGGCGTTGGCTGAGGTGGGCCGAATTTCGGCATGACTCTGGAAGAGTCAAAGACGGACGACGATATTCTTGATGAAGAGTACGGCGTATCATTAATCACAGACAAAAAACTGACTGCCTTAGAAGGCGCAACGGTTGATTTTATTGAATCTGCAAGCGGTGGAGGATTTGAAATACGTACGGCGCAATCCGGCGCTAGCGGCGGTGGCTGCGGCGATAGTTGCAGTGGAAGTTGTTAAGTCAGTACATGATAAAAAGAGAGCTCGAGGAGCTCTCTTTTTTGTTGGCTTGTTTCAGAAGGCATCCATTTCCACGAGTTAACTTTGGGTAAATAGTGGAGAGATTGGTAAAACTTATGGCCCTTAGAATGGAAGGCGCTCTTTGCGTCTTTTTCTGAGTATAGTTAGGTGTCTATGAATTAGGTCATAAAATACTTGAGTATCATTCGTTAATGTGTTAATCTATTGTCCATATATAGAATACATTCGTCTATAAAGGGAGGAAATGTTATGGAATTACCAAAGGAAGAGTCTAATCGAGCCATCATTACAGTATTAGGGCGTGATCAAATCGGAATTATCGCCTGGGTTTCCGGGCGACTTGCAGAATATAGCGTTAACATATTGGATATCAGTCAAACGATTATTAATGAATTTTTCACAATGATTATGGTCGTGGATATAGATCCTGCAAATTTAGAGTTGGTCTCACTGTCACGCATGTTGGAAGATGAGGGGCGCGACAAAGGACTTCAGGTGAAGGTCCAACACGAAGATATATTTACATTCATGCACCGTATATAAGCTAGAGGATTTTGGGAAACTTAAGTAAGGGTAGTGAAGAAAATCATGACTATGACACTGACATTCGCACGAGAAGAAATTCAACAAACGATCAGCATGATCCATGACGAGAATCTCGATATTCGAACCATTACGATGGGAATCAGTCTCATGGATTGCGTATCTGAAGATATTAACCGGCTAGAACAGAAAATCTATGATAAGATCGTCAAAAATGCAGGTCAATTAGTGTCCGTGGGTGAGCAAATGTCGGCACGTTACGGCATCCCTATTATCAATAAACGTGTATCTGTCACACCCATAGGCATTGTAGCCGCTAACATGAATTCCGAAGAAATGGTGCGTATTGCTAAAGTATTAGATCGGGCAGCTCGTGAGGTTGGGGTTAATTTTATTGGTGGTTTTTCTGCTCTTGTTCAAAAAGGGTTTACCGTTGGAGATCTGGCGCTGATCGAGGCTATTCCCCAAGCACTGAGTGAGACAGAGTTTATCTGTTCGTCCGTGAATATTGGAACGACTAAGGCGGGAATTAATATGGATGCCGTTTTGAAAATGGGTCAAGCAGTTCTGAAGTGCGCTCAACTGACAGCAGACCAGGATGGTATAGCAGCGGCAAAATTAGTAGTATTCTGTAATGCCCCAGAGGATAATCCGTTTATGGCTGGATCTTTTCACGGCGTTGGGGAACCAGAGTGTGTTATCAATGTGGGTGTTAGTGGTCCTGGCGTTGTGGCTAAGGTCGTTGCAAAATACCCTGAAGCCGATTTCAGTGAGCTGTCCAATCTTATTAAGCAAACAGCCTTTAAAATTACTCGCATGGGAGAGCTCATTGGGCGGGCAGCGTCAAAGGAATTAAATGTCCCTTTTGGAATTATCGATCTTTCGTTGGCACCTACCCCTGCCATTGGGGATAGTGTTGCAGAAATTCTCGAAAATATGGGCCTTGAACGATGTGGTACCCATGGCACAACTGCCGCGTTGGCATTACTTAATGATGCAGTGAAAAAAGGAGGCGCCATGGCTTCTTCTCACGTTGGAGGTTTAAGCGGAGCCTTTATACCGGTATCGGAAGATGCGGGAATGGTAAAAGCTGTGGAATTAGGGGCCTTGACGCTTGATAAATTAGAGGCTATGACATGTGTTTGTTCCGTGGGTTTAGATATGATTGCCCTACCTGGAGATGTGAGCGCGGAAACGATCTCAGCTATTATTGCTGATGAAGCAGCGATTGGAATGATTAATAAAAAAACAACCGCTGTCCGAGTCATTCCAGCCATTGGTAAGAAAGCAGGCGACAGAGTAGAATTCGGAGGATTATTAGGCGGAGCACCAGTGATGGCCATACATCCGTTTTCATCAAAAATGTTTGTAAATCGAGGAGGACGTATTCCTGCACCGATTATTAGCCTTTCAAACTAGCCTATTTTCATGCTGATTGTTGTTCTCATCTTATTAATTACCATAAATAATTATAAATTATCAAAATATTACCATAAAAAAAGCAGGAACTTTCTTTGGTTGTACAGAATACGTATAAACAGCATACAATGAAATATAAATCAACCAACACAGAAGCTGAATCCAAACGTGACATTTGGAACGGGGGATTATATTGGGGTGAATCACGTGGTTCTCCACGTGTAGGACGACACCTGTCCGAATCCGGCAACTAACCTCGTAAGCTAAGAAAGGTGGAAAAATCAGTGATTCCGTTATCTGCTCGGTTGTGCACGGGAAGCGCAATTTTAGCGGGGCTACTTTTAGCAAGTAGTCTTACTGCTTCAGCTCCAAGTCAAGTTGCAACAGCAACGACAATCACTCGTTCCTCCATGAAGTCAGTGATAGTTGCTTCATCCATTGTTCCTTCCGGGACCTATACAGAATTAGTGCATGAAAAAATGCAATTTAATTCTAGTCCTCCCGTAATCACTAAAGTTGAAGCAGAGGTCTCAGTAGAAAAGGTTGTTCCAACGCCTAGTACTGCAGCCAAAGTGGTCGCACAAAATACGCAAGTTAAATCGCAAACTGCTAAGAAGACAACTACAAAAAAAGTAGAAGCAAAACCCAAAGCAAAAGAAGTTCAAGTCGCTGAAGCGCCGCAAAAAGAGGTTTCCAGATCAAATGACTCAGGTCTTATTGGTGATGCGCTTAGTTTGATCGGTGTTCCCTACCTATATGGGGGAATTACCCGCAGTGGGTTTGATTGTTCTGGGTTTACTTCTTACGTTTTTAAGCAGTCAAGCATTTCCTTACCAAGAACTGCTGCTGGGCAATATGGTGTAGGATCGTCCGTTACTAAAAATCAATTGCAAGCAGGTGACATGGTATTCTTTGCAACGTATACAAAGGGAGCCTCCCATGTGGGCATTTATATTGGAGGCGGAAGGTTTGTTCATGCCTCTAATAGTGGGGTGCGTGTAACAAGTCTTAGTGAAAGCTATTATGCGAGCCGGTACCTTGGCGCCCGTCGCGTACGTTAGGATTATTTAGTCTAGAAGAGCAAAAAAAGTACAACCGTCACATTATGAGTGAAGGCTGTACTTTTTTGCGCTTCTTTATTTTCCTTTGTTAGGAAGCGTTAAAATTCAGGTAACCAGGGAACCGGTTTATAGTTCAGACATTCTCCACCTGGTTTAACAAAGTGAACCAGAGGATTCTGGATGTAAAAATCTGAATGAGAGCAATTGCGGGTTCGTTTAAAGTAACACTTACGACATAGTTCAACTCTGTAATTTAGGATCATCAAAAGGTTCCTCCTTGTCTAACGGTTCAGGTAGGGGCGTGGAATGAAAATATTGATAGATCATTGCGGCTAGGGTATGTGGCAGTCCCGCTGCTCGGAGTTGTTCAATACTTGCAAGCTTTATGTCGTCAAGTGATGAAAAGTGGCGTAACAGTTGTTGTTTGCGCTTTGGGCCTATACCTGGGATGCCGTCGAGAGCAGAGAGCGTCATGCTCTTTGCCCTTTGTTGACGATGAAAGGTGATCGCAAAGCGATGGACCTCATTTTGGATTCTACCGAGTAGATAAAACGTGGGATGGGTTTTGGGTAGCGGGACTGGATCACCCTCTTGATTCATGAGATCGTTCGTTTGGTGCCGGTCGTTCTTAACCATTCCTGCGACGGGAATGGTTAAATTAAGTTCCTTGAGAGAGTTTATAGCCGCACGGATTTGACCTTTACCTCCGTCAACTAAAATTAGGTCTGGAAGGGAGTCATTTTCTGAGACCAAGCGTGAATATCGACGTTCAACGACTTGACCCATGGCAGCTGTGTCATCGGACGTCTCCATGGGCTCAATTTTATATTTTCTGTACCCCTGGCGCTCGGGTTTGCCCTCAATAAATTGAACCATACCTGCGACGTTATGCGTTCCTCCCGTATTGGAAATGTCAAAAGCTTCGATTCGACTAGGAATTGGGATGTTTAAGAGTTCCCCAAGTGTGTCTAAAGCTTGTTGTGTTTCTGATTGTTGCCGTATTTCTAGTGAAATTTGATCATGGAGCGTTGTCTGAGCATTTTCCATCGCCATCTGCAACAACTCACGTTTCTTTCCTTTTTGAGGAACGATGATCGGAAATAGGCTTGTTAAGACCGGGGATTCGGTTTGCGGGAGCAAAATCTCTGGAGGCCATACCGCGCGTTCGAGATAGAATTGAGCGACAAACGAGATGAACGCTTCTTCAGGCGCTTCAAAATATGGGAAAATGAAACTATCACGTGCTTGCAACTTGCCAAGACGTAAATAAAAAATCTGAACGCACATCTGGTCTGTGGTGATGGCATACCCCACAACATCACGATCCATAAAATCATTGAGGGTGATGTTCTGCTTCTCTCTGAGTAGTTTTAAGTCTTTGATCAGATCACGATGTTCTCTAGCGCGTTCGTAATGGAGCGCCTCGGAGGCAGTTTGCATTTTCTCCTCTAACAGATTGATGATCTCGTTTTGGTTTCCTTTAAGAAACGTAGAAACATCTTTTAGCATACCAACGTAAACATTGAGCGATACGTCTTTGACGCAAGGAGCAAGGCATTGATCTAAATGATAATATAGACAAGGCTGAGTGGGAATGTGGCGGCATTTCCGAAAGGGGAAGAGTCGATTAAGTAATCGTGCAGCTTCTTTGGCTGCAGTTGCATTCGGATAAGGACCGAAATATTTGCCTCTTCCTTTTTTAACTTGACGTGTAACTAGGATTCGAGGGTGAGGTTCCTCTGTAATGTTTAAATAGGGGTAGCTTTTATCATCTCGCAAGAGGATATTATATTTCGGGTTATGTTTTTTGATTAGATTGCATTCTAAGACAAGGGCCTCAACCTCTGATTCTGTGATGATATATTCAAAATCAGTAATTCGACTGACTAATTGCGCAGTTTTGCCATCGTGTGATCCGGTAAAATATGATTTTACCCGATTTTTTAGTATTTTAGCTTTACCGACATAAATTATCTGCCCCAGAGTATCTTTCATCATATAAACACCGGGCTTCTCCGGCAACAGGGTCAGTTTCTGTCGAAGTAGATCCATTTTTCCCACCTCAGTTCTTATTCTAGAGGGTGAAATTGCCATATGCAAGTTTCATACACATATCTTAGTTAAAATGAGAGTATATATGGTTTAGAGATTAAATTTATGAAGAATAAGATGACATGTAAATGGAGGGGAAGGTATGCAAGGTTCCTGGGGACGACCACCACGGAACGATCTATGGAAGGACCTACAGTCCTTGGCCATATGGATACTGATTATTGGGGTTGTCGGCTACATTGTATTTCCAAACTTTTTTAAGGATATATACATTAAATTAGTAGACCCGGTCACCCAAACAAGTACGATGGAGGACGACTATACACTGAATAATTCGAACAGCTTAAACACGTATGCCAATGCAACTGATCAACAGACGTTACTTGAGCAAAACTCTTTGAGTGCCTCTGATGCCCTCTATACAAATGGCAACAACGAAGTGTCAACTGGATATTGGATTATCTTTGTCTCCGAAGGAGAATTTAAGCAACTCTCCGTGAGTAGCAATGATTATGCCTTTCTTCTGCGACTCATTGAAGGTGATCAAAACGTTGAAGGCAAAAATGCCGTCATGTTAACTGAGAACGGTCAAATCAAGAAATACAATGTTAGTGTAGAAATATCTGGAATTATTGAAAATATGGCCTTAGTGATGGGTCGTGCGAAAATATAACGATCTATAATTAGCGGAAGAGAAGTTTAGCGCCTGCAGCAAATAAAGCCACTCCAATGAACTGAGATGAACTCCAGGGTAGGCGAGACGTACCAAACCATCCAAAATGATCGATTAGGACAGCCATACTAACCTGTCCTATAATAATCGCTGTCGTCGCGTTACACACCCCAACTTTAGGAATACTTACGGCAACTAGTCCAACAATAATCACACTTAGGACTCCGCCAAGATATAGATACCACGGAACGGAAAGCCAGTTGTATTTTAAGAGTGGGGCTCGGCCAGCAAGTACAGCCACGAACGCAACCAATGTGCCGATAATATGGACTACGAGCGTCGCTGATAGTAGCGACGTTTTTTGACTTAAGGAAGAATTTAGCGTTCCTTGGATCGCCATAGCGATCCCTGAAATGGCTGCAGTTAAGAAAGGTAAAGAAAGTAATTTTGACATTAAGAACCTCCTTAGATTGATTTTACTAAAGTGGAAAATATACCTATTTCCGTCAACGATCTCTCAGTATTCAATAGAAAGGTTAAGGGAAAAATGAAAATAGTCTAGAAAAACAAACACAATGGAGGTGGCTTTTTGGACATCGATTACAATTTAGTTCAACGCGCTCAGATGCTACTCACGCTAGAACATCCCGTAACTTCGGTTCGAGATATCTTATTACGAGAAGGTTATCCACAAGATCAAGTCGTGGAATTGATGGAAGCAACGGAAGAAGTCCTGACTTACCATGTTCCTCCTCAATATGATGAACATAAAATTGGGATTGATATCCTACACCCGGGTGAAAAAGCTCTAGGTCGTAAGCCAACCGTCGATATATTAATCGATAAACGGTCTGGAAAATTGGAATTAATGACTCCAGAACAACCTGAAACATGGCGTGTTGCCAATGAAGTGCGTAAGGCTATTAAACGCCAACGCCAAACTATGAAACATTACCACTGATATAAGGGGTCTGTGAGTGTGCTTGCACTTACAGCCCTTTTTACTGTTCATTATCTTTTCCTAGATAATCGAGAATTATGTTATACTAGAAATAATAACAATTAAGGGAAAGAAGGGTCAGTCGTGCAATTTGATCCAATATTAAACGGCTTAGAAGATGTATATGCAAAAATGCTTGTAGATGAACGGCTTAATCACAGGGACGGTCTGCGTCTTTTACAAACAACCAATATACTTGGTCTGGGTTACCTGGCGAATGAACGGAAACGCGCTATGACCGGGAATCAAGTATTCTTTAATAATAATGCCCATATTAACTATAGTAATGTATGTAAAGTCCGGTGCGGACTTTGCGCCTTTGGTAAAGACCTTGGGGACAAGGGCTCTTATACCATGTCCATTGATGAGGTCGTAGCTAAAGCTGGACAATTCGCAGACCAAGGTGTTACAGAACTTCATATTGTTGGAGGGATACACCCAGATCTTCCTTTTTCCTATTACTTAGATATTATTACAAAAATTAAAGAACGTGCTCCTCAAGTGAGTCTTAAAGCGTTCACTGCGGCAGAATATGATTACTTCGCTAAAATAGAGAACGTACCCGTTCTAGAAATTCTAAAAACGTTTAAGGCAGCAGGGCTGAGTTTTATTCCAGGTGGTGGAGCAGAAAATTTCAGCCCTAGGGTTCGGGAAATCATTTGCCCCGGAAAGTTAAGTGGAGAACGATGGTTAGAAATTCATCGAATGGCCCATCAGTTAGGGCTACCTACCAATGCAAACATGCTGTACGGGCTTTTGGAAACGGATGAGGAACTGGTGGATCATCTTTTGGCGTTACGAGACTTGCAAGACCAAACCCATGGTTTTTACGCCCTAATTCCTACCGCCTTTCATCCCAAGAATACGAAATTCGAAGAGGTGACTCAAGCGAGCGCTCTCAGGACCTTGAAAGTCATTGCCGTAGCGCGTTTAATTTTAGATAATTTCCTCTATATTAAAGCCTACTGGGTTTCAACCAGTCCTCAAGTCGCCCAGATGGCACTTTCGTTTGGGGCCAATGATCTTGATGGTGTCGTTCGCGAAGAAAAAATATATCATACAGCAGGTGCCACAAGTCCACAAATGCAAAGTGAAAAGCAACTGATTGGTATGATTCATGATGCTGGATTAGTGGCTGTTGAACGAGATACCTATTACAACGTCATAAAAACGATTCGACCATAAGCAACGCTGATGGTATGAGTCATAACCAAGAGGTGAATTGAATGCGAATCGCCGTATTATCAGACACCCATTTACGTTTAGGTAAATCTCTCCCCCGCTTTGTTTGGGAACAGTTGAATGATATTGATATGATTTTGCATGCGGGTGACTTGACCCATAGTGGCCTACTTGAAGAATTGTCTTGTATTGCGCCAGTACGGGCCGTCAGAGGGAATTGTGACGGAGGGGATGTATCGTTACCTCATCGAGACATCATTGAATGTGAAGGTTTTAGAATAGGATTAATTCATGGAGATTCAGGCAAGGGAAAAAGTACCGCAGAACGTGCTTATCGAGCCTTTCAGGATACGACCGTTGATCTGATTGTTTTTGGACACAGCCATATCCCCTTTATGGAATGGCAGGAGGGAAAGCTGCTGTTCAATCCAGGTTCACCGACGGAAAAAAGGCGTGAACCTCACTATTCCATGGGACTTTTAGAGATCCAGCGAGAGCAGGTTTTAGCAAAACATCTCTACTTTTGAAAGTCGGTGGAAACTATTAAATTTCGCAGGAATAAGGTAAAACGTGAACACGGCATGATTGAAAATGCTTTGCAATGGCTGGAAAATTTAGGTCGCTTATCAGAAGTTACAGACATTATTCCTGGTGTTATAGATGTTAGCCATTCCTCAGAACGAGGGATTGTTTATAAATATGTCACTCAGACAGGATGCAAGCTTTTGGTTAAAAGTAATGGTTCGATTCAGGAAGTATTTGTGGTGACTAAAAATCCTGCTTGTGTTCAGGCATGGGTCCAACAAGAATTTCCTACCGATACCAGCCCATCTGTCGCTCAAGTTTCTTCTAAATCTAAATCACCATCAAAACCAAAAACAACGACGCTAGCCAACGGCCCCCTAAAATCGCACGATAACTCTAAAAGAAATCAGACACCCACTCGGCGTCTCCGTCACTCGAAAAAACGCTCATATGGAAAAATTCAAAAGACAATCGTTGGCAATCAAGATTCCCACAATCTTGCCGATCATTTGGACAACGCAACACTCAGTGCCTTGGGTCAACTAAAACAGACCTTAGAAAATGGCGCGGTGACCAATAACAAAACTAATATGAATGGCGCGATGAGAGATAAGAAAGCCAAGACGAATGGCTTGATAAGAAATAAAAAAACTAAGACGATTAAATTCCAGCGCAAATAGAACAGCTTAGGACGAATGATCCTAAGCTGTTTTTGAGCATTATACCGATGGATGCAACAGAGTCCGAGCGTTCAGAAGGAAATAGGAGGAGTGAGTGCTCAAGTGGAGTGTGCTCATGTATAGGAGGTAGGCGGATGGAAGTAGGCGGTATACTAGCACCAGGTGGTACGGTAAGCTCAAACCTACTCAAACAATGGCAGGTGGGCGAGCGGCTGTTCGTGAAAGTTGTTCAGAAAACCGCTGAGGGAGTAGGAACAATTCGTGTCAATGGATTAGACGTGTCTGCAATTTTAGAATCTTCGACTCAAGTTGGGGATACGTTCTGGGTTAAAGTGGGTCGTTTAAACGAGGGCAGCCTAAGTTTGATCCGCCAGCCTATTGTGGAACAGCAAGGGCAGATACCTGTTACCCCTCAACAATTTAAGCAAGTTACTGACAGGGGGTTACCTCTCAATACCGAAATTATATCTCTACTTAAATCTTTTCCCACAGAAAGACAGGGACTATTGGGTGCTTTACTTAGCAATCTGCAAGGAACGCCGTTCGATGGATTAATAACAAATTTGAGAAAAACAAGTCCAAAGTGGGAGAGCTTGTCACAGGAAAACGGAGCCGAAGTACTGTTGGAATGTTTACGAAAGCTGGGACTGGATTATGAACAACGTATCCAACAGTTGATGAAGTTAGATCCTCAGGCCAAGGAAACTGAGAAGAGTCGTCTCAGAGAAACGTTTAAATTCGCCCTCCTCCAAGCGCTTCAAAATCAAGAGACCTTGGATTATCATGCTTCAGAGGACACGGTGAAACAGTTACTTCAAACCTTAACGGGTCAACAACTATGGTTTAAAACAGGAGCGCTTGATAATGCCTATCTATTACTTCATCTGCCTTTATTAAATCAGGAGGAGCTTGTACCAGTACAAATAGCGATTGAAGCAGCTCGTAAAGGCGACAAAATAGATGAGCAACACTGCCGTGTGGGCATTCAGGTGGAAACTCAGCAATTAGGACAGGTGGGTATTGATGCTTATTTTTATGGGGAGTCACTGACGTTTCGTGTTCTCACCTGTGACCCTCAATCCTTGCCCCACCTGCTAGAGGGGGTTTTGACCGAGGCAACGACTCAATTTGCTAAGCTTGGTATCAATTTAACACAAATCGAAACAGGCGATCTAAACCAGAACCTAGAATTTCAGAATTTCCTACAAGGATCAAGACGAAGTGGAGTTGATATTGAGCGTTGAAAGAAAAGCAACAGAAGGCAGCAGCCATCGTCTATGATCAAACCGGTGCACCCCGGATTGTGGCAAAAGGGGTAGGAGAAGTGGCTCTGAAAATGATTGAAGCTGCTGAAATCGAAGGCATCCCCCTACAAAAGAATGAGGTATTGGTAGAAGCACTGATGCAGGTGGAGTTAACCAAGGAAATACCCCCCCAACTTTATCGTGCTGTGGCGGAGATCCTAGCCTTTATTTATAAATTAGATAAAAATAAATCACAGCCAAATACAAATTCATCTACAACCCTGTGTCAATAGATAGCACCGATCCTTGTTCCCTTGAGCGCATAACGAGTATAAAAAAAAGCGGCACTGCCGCTTTTTTTATTATGCATCTTTTTCTCGTATTACCTTTGATAAACGTTTTCGTGCAAGTATTTGCGCTACTTTTTCACTGTCACCTAGACGCATACCTTGTAGTCTCCACTCACGGAAGGTTTGCCAAAATTGTTGTTCTGATATTTCATGAGTAAATGCTTCAGACTCTTTGTCATATGGCCAAAAAACATCAACCCACAGAGTACCTCTGTTGCTGACCATCATCACGAAATGAACAAGTTCTGGATAAGCGAATTCTGTATCACGCATTAAAATATGAGAACGACCGCTAGGGAAGTCTGTCTGATTGTAAATAACCTTCATTTACGTTCCCCCTTTGTGCAACTCCAACGAGCGTTTACCAAGTATTTTTAGTATAGCACGAAATGTAAAATTTAACGATGAATATTTATCTTGTCATCTTAAATTATGTTGTTCTTAAATAAAAATTCATAATATAACGGTATGCTGAAATAGAGTTTGGTTAAACTAAATAAGGAAATATTATTATTGGAGGGTACAAAATATGCTGACAGTCATTCATACATTTAACGGACCTGATGCTGATCGGATTTTAGGTGAGATTCGAACAGGAATTGAATCGGTGGAACAAATTGATGGGTTTAAATTTGCGTCTGTAAATAAACAAGAGACCACGTCTGACATCATGCTATTTTCTAAGTGGGATAACCTTTCTGCTTATGAAAGTTGGGCAGGCACAGTGGGAGAAAATAATGCGTTTAAGTCGGCTACACCGCAAATATTTGACGTGCTTGAAGAAAAATATTAGAGATAACTCGTGACAGAGATACCAAGGTTTAATAACCTTGGTATTCTTTTTTGTGTTCCTTTTCACCGTCCTTGGTTACAGGGACACTCGATCATCCTTGATCAGCGCATTATAAGCTGTTTCTAGTCTCCTCATTTGTGAGTTTATCGTACCTTCCGGGGTGACTGGAAAGGGGGAATCATCCACTTCTCTAACTGGCATGATCCCCATCAGGGCATTAGTCATAAAAACTTCGTCTGCGTCTAATAAGTCGGACAAGGGGTACAAACCCTCGCTAGCTGGAATCTGTAGAGACTGAGCTAAGTTTAGAATGATATTACGCCGTGTTCCTGACAAACAGCCGCTACTAAGAGACGGTGTAAACAGGGTTCCAGCTTTAATGAAAAAAATGTTACTCATCGTACCTTCACAAATAAATCCTTTAGAATTAAGCCATAAGCCTTCTTCGGCACCCTTTCGGTTAGCATCTTCTTTACACAAGATGTTTTCCAGATAATTCGTAGATTTAATGGAGACCAAGGGAGACTGCTCATTGCGACAGGAGGGTAAGAGGTGTAGGCGAATTCCTAGGGTGTACTGAGCGACAGTATAGCAAAATGCTCGCTTGTGGAAGAGGAGCTTGGAGGGAAGATTGGCAACAGGTGCCCCACCACTTAGTGTTACTCGGAGTGCGTAGGGGAAGGCACTGGGACTTGGGTCTTTTACTATATAGGCTTGAACCTGTCTAACCCACTCATCTTTATCGGCGACCTTGAGACCCAGTAAGTCTGCACCCTTTTTCATGCGTTGATAGTGACTATTAATAAATAAAGGTCCTGCTTCGGAAATCAGTAGCGTTTCAAACACTCCGTAACCAAATAAAGCTAGGCGGTCATGGGCTAAAATAGATTCAGTCATTCAATCGTCCTTTCAGCACTGCAAAAAGCGCCTTGGCTTTATCAAGTGTTTCGTTGTATTCGTCTTCGGGGATCGAGTCGGCAACGATTCCGCCACCAACATGAACATAGGCCCTATCGTTTTTCAATAGTATTGTGCGTATGACAATATTAAAGTCCCATGCGCCATCAAAACCCATATAACCGATGCTGCCGGTGTAAAGTCCTCGTTTGAATAACTCCAATTCTTCAATAATCTCCATTGCCCTAATCTTGGGTGCTCCCGTGATTGACCCACCCGGGAAAACAGCTTGGATAATAGCACTGGGTTCCAGACCACGCCTCAGTTGCCCGGTTACGGTCGAGGCTAGATGCCATACGGTGGGATATTGTTCGAGTTCTATTAAATCTTTTACTTTTACAGTTCCGAATTCGCATATTCTTCCCAGGTCGTTTCGTTCTAAATCAATAATCATAGTTAGCTCCGCACGATCTTTGCGACTCTTTTGAAGCTCTAAGGCTAGTATCTGATCTTCTGCGGGCGATTTTCCGCGGGGGCGAGTCCCTTTAATCGGACGTGTTTCGATTTGACCGTCCGTTTGTACCCTTAAAAATCGCTCGGGAGAACTGCAAAGTATTTGAAAATCCGAGTAAGGAAGAAAGGCAGCAAAGGGCGCGGGGTTTTGTCGATGCAGTTGGGAATATAGATCCCAACTATCCCCTTCCCAAGGCATGGAGAAGCGTTGGGTTAAGTTGGCTTGATAAATATCCCCAGCATAGATGTAGTCGATGACCCTTTGCAAATCACTTAAGTACTGAGCATGGGAGACACTGGGCGTGATGGGGGAAAAGGTTGGGTGGGCGTGGTCTGTCATATTTAGGGAAATTTCTTGTTCGCCTACTTGCTCCGTAACATATGCATACAGGGTTTGCTCTAAGTTGTCGATCCGTGTTTGAGCTAAATCGGGATGACATGTCCCGTACTCGTCAATACCGCAAGCTGTGATCCAATACGTTTCCGTAAAGTGATCATAAATTACAATTCCATCATACCAGGCAAAACGCCAAAGCGGTAAATTCAAGTCATCCGAAGTATTACTCGGAAGCAATTCGAGCTCATCTTTAAGATCATAGGTAAAAAAACCTACGGCTCCACCAGAGAAGGGGAAAGGGGCTTTAGGCACGTAATATTTTCTTTGTGTTTCGTCAATAAACTTTAAGCTTTTGGATTTGTTAAGCGGCATTCTTTGTGGGTGTGGTTCGTTCATCTGAAGAATCTCGAGGTGATCTGGATAGGCAGACGCTTCTAATAAAGGTGATGATCCCATATAGGAATAACGACCAAGCGCTTTATAATCTTTGCCACTATCTAAGAAAAAGGGCGAAGGCATCTCTTTAAATGCTGAAAACAACTGACAAGGGGGGATTGAAACGGAGAGTGGCTTAACAATCCATGGATCTGAAGCATGCTGCAAACGCCATGTTTCTGCATTTAGGAGAGCATTCTTTAACAACTGATGTCCGGATTCGGTTAAAATAGCCTCCGGATGAAATTGAATGCCTTCTATAGGGTGGACTTTATGACGGATACCCATGATCTCTCCCTCTTGTGACTCGGCCGTTATCAGTAATTCGTTTGGAAGGGTAGATCGCTCTATGACCAACGAGTGATATCTTGTCACTTCTAATGGATTAACTAGGTCCGTGAACACCCCCTGATGATCATGAATGATGGGGGTCGTTTTTCCGTGGACAGGTCTGATGGCCTTTACCACGTTTCCTCCAAAAAATTGTCCGATAGCTTGATGTCCAAGACATACTCCTAAAATAGGAATGACCCCCATAAAGTGCTCAATGATGGCTAAGGAAAGGGGCGATTCATCCGGAGTACAGGGGCCAGGAGAGATCACAATTAAATGAGGATTCATTGCTTCAATTTCTGTCAGTGTTATTGCGTCTTGGCGTTTGACAATAACCTCTTCTCCAAGTTCCCCGAAGTACTGGTATAGGTTATAGGTAAATGAATCATGGTTGTCCAGTAAAAATATCATGGTTAATTCCCCTTTAATCACAGATAGTTTAATATGTTTAGTATTTTCAATCGACTTACAACTATGTCACAAAAATAAAAGTTGCTAATAAGCAACTTTTATATATTATCTGATCCCATCCATCATAGATGTCAACGCTTCAAACTCAGGCAGGAGATTAGGGCTATTGATTCCCTTCAATATGATGGTCTGATTGAGGGTTACCTGTTCTTCTTTCGCTCCTTCAGCTTGAATTTGAAGTGACTGCATATCAAGGATCATAATCTCTTTATCGATAATAAATGACATGCGTTTTGGTTGATCAAAGGTGGCTTGGAGAATTGTCGTCTTAATAGGGTGAGTCGTTAATGAATATACGGCACTAGGGGTTTGCAGATGACTTAAGACAAAAGAAGACTCTAAAAGTAATCCTGCATGATCGCCATATTTGAATTCCAAGGTAATTTGATGAGTTCTGATTGAGCTTTTCCAGAAGGCGAAATAGATAAAAGAACATAACATATGAATCGTCTTGCGTTAAAATGGGCTTCTCTGCACAATCACTTAGAAATAAATTACATGAAAAAACCACAAGACCTAGTCAAAGGGTAGAAATCTTACTTTTAGAACAACAACGTTATCCTTCTTCCTAATGCAAGATTCAGAATTTTGTAGTTCAAAGATACCATATTCTCTATAGAAGTCTAAAATCCTGCTTTGCGTTGATTCCTTTCGATATAATAGTGTACAATAACTACAAGAGAGGGGTCTATATTTTGGGCAACGACATCGTGGTTTTCGATGTAACAACCACGGGCTTAGAGGTTTTGCAGGACGAGATCATTGAATTTGCTGCAATCCGGATCCGTGAGGGATTGATTCAAAGATCATGTCACTTTCTTGTTCTGCCTGAGCAAGAAATTACTAGTGAAGTTTTAAGACTAACGGGTCTTAGCGTGGGAGAACTTGAGGGTGCTTCAAAATTTTATGAGCATAGCCACGAGATACAAGAGTTTTTCGAGGACGCTATTCTCGTCGGGCATGGGGTAAGAGAACTCATCACTATGCTGGAAAATAAATTGAACGTTCATTTTCAGCAGTCCCTCTGGGATACTGTGGAATTAGCCAGAATTTTTTTCCCATCTGTCCATGACTATCAATTATCTTACCTGACTGAAAGGCTTTCCTTAGCTATGCAAGACGGAGTTTGTGGCCATCGATCCGAAACGAATGCCTGGTTTACCTGGAAACTCTTTGAAGCTTGTAGGAAAAAAAGTCTGGAATTTGATCTTAGTTTCTTTGATCAAGCCAAGAGCCTACTTGAGGACTGGTCTGGAAGAGGTTTTATCGAAGAATCATATAAAGAAATTTCTCGTCGCTTTCCTGATCGACAGATTCGGACAGACTTTGTTCTTGCCCCTATGTCTGAGGGCTTATTTACAAGTAAAAAAACTCTTGCGACTGAAATCCCTGACTCAATCAACTGGATCGTGGATTGCTTTTCCCCAGGCGGAATTTTAGAACAAAACTTAACAGGTTATGAAAGCAGACCCGGTCAGATGAAGATGGCAATATTAATAGCAGAAGGTCTTACCTCCTCGCAGCATGTTGTCGTTGAGGCTGGAACAGGAACGGGAAAGTCATTTGCTTATCTCATTCCATGTCTATGGTCGGCAAGAAAGACCGGGAAAAAGGTCGTGGTAGCAACACATACCATTCCACTTCAGGAACAACTGCAAAAAAACGATATCCCAATTCTTGAGACTATCCTACCTTTTAGCGTTAAAGTCTCCGTCTTGAAAGGGAAAAGCAATTATTGTTGTTTGAAGCGATTGCAGAGTTGCATGTCTAATCCGCGAGAAGTTTCTCGAGAAGAACAAAGGCTTGCCCTTTTAAGTATCCTTGTTTGGATTAGAGAAACACTAACAGGGGATCTTCAAGAACTCTCTAAGGTTCCTGGACTTTTACATATATGGCCTCGTTTAAATGCGGATAATGAAGCCTGTATTCCAGGAAGATGTTCGAAGGCGGGGCTTTGTTTTCTACTTAGGGCCCGCAAGAAGGCGGAAGAGGCGGATTTATTGATCGTAAATCATTCACTTCTGTTCTCGGATCTTAAGACAGACTATAATGTGTTGCCTGAATTTCAGCAGTTAGTGATTGATGAAGCCCATCAGATTTACCAAACGGCCTTACAGCATCTCGGCTGTGATATAAGTCTAGAAAACATTACTCGCGTTCTTGATAATATTTACAAATTGTCAGGACAGAACTTTTATGGGCAAATCAAGCAACGATTGAGAACACTTGCCCAACAGGTGACCTCAGTGTCTTGGGACCTATTTGAAAAAAAATTGGAAAATATTCCTGAAAATTGCTCCATGGTGGAGGAACAGGCAAAAGAATTATTCCAGTTATTGTCGCTAGTATTAGGCGGGGGGCGCACGCTAAGATTCGTCCCCAGCCATTCAAACCAAACATGGTGGGGAACGTTAGATATTCAAATTGAGAACTTGATTGGGCGCATCAAAGCCTTAATCGCTGTTTTCGAAAGTTTGACCGGCGTTTTAACGGGAGAAGATGCGGAGGAAATCGAAGAGCTGAAATACTTGATAGTGGGTCATCATAGAGAATTACAGGCAATGCTTGACACTCTGGCACTTGTACGCACCGTTGATAATCCAAAACAAGTGACTTGGCTTGAACAAAATACAAGACTCTATTTAAAGACTTCACCCATTGAAGTGAGCGATATTCTTAAAGAAAAGATCTTTTCGCGTATTGAATCTGTCGTTTTAACCTCCGCCACCTTGAGCATCTCCAATTCGTTTGAGCATTTTCTGCGAGATATTGGATTACCTGAGACGACAAGAACGGCCCAAGTCGATTCTCCTTTCGACTATGAGCGGCAGATGAGATTTTTCGTGGTCAAGAAGGGTATTAACCTCCAAGACTCGGACGAGGAGAAAGCCAAGGATCTCTCAGAGTTCATTGCTGAAGTGGCTAAGAGTATGAATGGTCGGACTTTAGTTCTATTTACGGCTCATAATTTACTGCGGCAAACATATGCTTCTCTAAATCCAAGGTTATCACGAATGGGTATAGATACCTTAGCCCAAGGCTTTCACGGAGACCGTAGCACGATGATTGAAGCGTTTAAGAGAAATCCACGGAGTGTTCTTTTGGGAGCGAATAGCTTCTGGGAGGGAATTGATATACCTGGGGATACATTATCTTGTGTCATCTTAGTTAAACTACCTTTTTGGCCCCCGTCATTACCCTTAATAGAGGCACGTTCCGAATTTCTAAAATCTTTAGGTCGCGATCCCTTTCAAGAACTTTTACTGCCAGAAGCGGTCATTCGTTTTAAACAAGGGTTTGGTCGTCTGATTCGTTCCAAAGGGGATCGTGGAGTGGTCATTTTATTGGATGACCGAGTCATTGATAAATATTATGGGAGGTTTTTTCTGAACTCTCTACCAATTGATACTCATATTCGGGGTGACAATAAACTCATACTGCGCAAAATTGAAGAGTGGAGAGATATGGAGTTAGGCTAAATACTTTTATAATCGCTTGAAAAATGATAAACTAATATAAATAAATAGGAGGAGGTCAAGTTTTCGGTGAAACAATATCCCATTTCTCGTGATGCATGGTTTTACTTGGCAATATTGGCTTTTCTAGTGGTTTTAGCCTATTGGGTTTGGCCGTGGCTTGTTATTTTACCCGTTATTTTGTTCTTATTTATTACATATTTCTTTCGCAACCCCACAAGAGAGATTGACCCTGACGAACTGATTTTAGTTTCTCCAGCAGATGGCGTAGTTATGGATGTGGAAAGGGTCATGGAAGACCAATTCCTTCAAGGAGAAAGCATTCGTGTGCGTATATTCTTAAGCATATTCAGTGTTCATATTAATCGTAGCCCAATGGCCGGCGAAGTGGTTTTTCGTTTCTACCGACCAGGACTGATGATCCCCGCTTTTAAAAGTCATGCGTGTGACCTCAACGAGAAAAACTATGTGGGAATTCAAAATGCGCACCTTAGAATTTTGGTGACTCAAGTTACGGGTTTTTTAGCTCGTCGTATTGTGTGTTGGGTTAATAAGGCAGACAGAGTAAGCAAAGGCGAGCGTTTTGGCCTGATAAAGTTTGGCTCATGTTCAGAGATATTTGTACCAACAAATGTTGAAATAATGGTAAGTCCCGGAGATAAAGTGCGTGGCGGAATAAGTGTAATAGGAAGAGTGAATGTGGAATGAAAAAAAACCCAATTACAGCTAGTATGATCCCGAGCATCTTCACCTTGGCTAATTTGCTTTTTGGTTTCCTTGCTCTGATCTTAGTTATTGAAGAGAATTATACCCTCGCGGCAGCCATGATATTAGGGTCTGTTCTTATGGACAGCTTGGACGGTAAAGTGGCACGTCGGCTATCCGTGAGTTCAGATTTCGGAAAAGAACTCGATTCTTTGAGTGACCTGGTCTCTTTTGGTGTGGCACCGGCAATTCTAACGTATCAGGCAATCTTACAACCTTTACAACCAGAGTTTCTTAGGTATATTGGGCTAACCATCGCTATAGTTTTTGCTTTGTGTGGAGCGTGCCGCTTGGCGCGTTTTAATATGCTCAATATTACCACTCATTTTGTAGGCGTTCCCATTACCTTCGCTGGTGGCTTTTTAGCCCTCTTAATGTTGTTTCGTAATATATTGCCATGGTATTTTTATCTTGGGATGATGGCATTTTTAGCGTATATGATGGTGTCGAGTTTAAAGGTTTCGAAGTTAGGCAAGTAGGGGACTTGTGGACACGGCGCTCGGTGCTTACAAAACAGAAGCAAACTAACCGAGTAAGCTCTTGTCTTTGGGGCGCGGGGTTCCCGCCATACTCGCCATCCTTGGCTCGGTGGCGGCTGCTCACGTCCTGTTCGCAGCCCCGTATCTGGGGTCGCTTACACGGAGTTTGCTAACTGTTTACGTAAAGACGTCGCGCTCGTGTGACACTGCGTCCCGGGTCTGGGACACTGGGATTCGGTTTGGTTTGGATTGGACCGCTGGAATGTTTAGTCCTGATATGAAGAATATGGAGAATTCGTGTTTGGTGACGAGAGACTTGGGAGACGGCACATTCTATGTGTACCGTCTTGTCTCTGGGGTTGCTGGCACGAATTTTTTACTTATCTCCACAGACGTCAACCATTCATCCGATTCTCCTGACCCAGAGGCGCGTATCTTGCGGAACTCTTTCACCCTTGTCACGGATGCGGCATATAGTATCGCAATGGAAGTGATCTCTAAGGGGGAAACAAATGATGGATCAACAAGTCAGTTGGAATGGTGTTGGATTACGTATGGTTCAAGGGTTAACTACAACGATCGAGGTAGTTCGCCAATTAGATGTTCAGGAAGCCTCTTTAGTTATGCGGTTGTTAGGAAAAAGCTGTACACGGATGGTAAAGGATGGGGTAGGTCATCAGTTCGGAATTGCTTTAATTGAAACGAGTGGTCAATTAGCCATGAAAGAAACGTTGAATTTGGAAGATGTTCTCAAGCTTATTACAGGCATTCTTGGTCGTCTCTATTTTACGGCTAAAACTGATGAGGAACGTTTACTTGTAGCACAACTTGAAGCAGCAGTAAAGAATTACCAAGTGGTATAATGCGAATTCAGACGATAGGGTGCATACATTACTACAGATAAGGTGTTTTATCTTGATGTAAAGGAGGAAGGCTGAACTATGAGAATATATTACGTTCGGTTACCTGGATTTGTACTTAATGTTTTAAGAAAAGTTTTTGGCTAAGTGGTATGAAAGCAGACGTTCCCTCCTAGAATGATAGTAGAGACAAGCAAGGAGGGAAATTATGCGTAATAGTCGTTTTGTATGGTTCCTAGGTCTATCACTTTTCTGTCTAGTATCTATCATAGCCTTAAAAACACCGCAAACAGTGGTATCAGCTTTGGCAGATCCTCATTACGGGGATTCTCCGCAACAAACAATTCAACACTTCTGGAAACTTATGGATGTTCGACAAACAGATCTCGCCAGTGAATTATTAATGACGCCAGAGAGTTCTTTGGAACAAAATGAGTTTAAAACATGGGAAACAAAGTTGAATACGGATCCTTTATTGTCTTTGCAAAAATTAGAGTTTATGAATTCAGATGCCGCCCTATCACAAGGGGTAGTGGTACGTGTTTACTGGACATCACCCATTGAAGATGTACAGTATGTAACCTTCTCCATGAATTTAAAGCAATTGGAAAAGGGCTGGCGTATTGAACGAATAAAGAAAATAAACAATTTCTGATCTACTTAGCTACAACAGAATGCTCAAAGGCAGTAAAAAGCGGATGATCGTGGATGATCAATCGCTTCTTACTGCCTTTTTATGCTTGAATAGGGTTCTTAATCTTCTAAGTGGATGGCTTCTGTTGGGCAACCTTCAGCCGCTTCCTTGGCGGACTCTATCAACTCACTGGGAACTGGATTTGTATAAGCAATCGCTAAGTCGTCATCATCCATCTTGAAGACCTCAGGACAAACTTCTGGACAAGCTCCACATCCTATACACTCATCTTTTTTTACTTCAGCAAACATAAGTAACCTCCTCAACTAATCTACTTGCTATTCTACCCTAGTCAAAGAGGTCTATACACAAGTTTAGATTTTAGTCTGTATTTTGTCGTAACTCTACAAAATACAGACTAAAATCTAACTAAATCTGTGAATAGTCCTTCAATACCATTGGGATGATATGGTGCGCTAAACCTCGACATAGTTTACACAATTGTGTTAATAAAATGGTCGTTACACTTACAGAGAAAACATTATAGATTATTTTGCGAAAATTAAATACCAATAATATCCATAAAACGGTGATTTACAAGCCTTTTTCTGGAAATTAACAACTTACTGTACTTCCTGAATTTTTAAGATTTCGACAATGGTGCCATCGTATAATAAGAGTACCGGCAGGATTCCATCCTTTTAAAGGGCTAAAGATGAACCGGAATACATTTGAGTGGGGATGATGGAAGAATGGAAAAGAAAATAAAAGTAATTGTCGCGGATGACAACCGAAATTTATGTCAAATGCTTACGAACTATCTCCAAGGACAAGATGATTTAATCGTTGTAGGAGTTGCTAATAATGGTTTAGAAGCCTGGGAACTCATTCAAACTCAGGAACCAGATTTGATCATGCTTGACTTGGTTATGCCGAATTTAGATGGTTTAGGCGTATTAGAAAGAATCAATGCTCGCACAACCATGAAACGACCCAAGATCATTATGCTCACTGCTTTTGGCCAAGAATCGCTCACGCATCAAGCCATGATGCTTGGTGTGGACTATTTTATTTTAAAACCATTTGATCTAGATATTCTAGGTAAAAGGATCCACTCGTTAACGCAGGATACACAAACATCTGTCCCAACGCAGTTTTCACCCTCTTCACCAGTGGTGACAACGGTCGGAAGTGGGCTTAATCTTACCGTTGAAGTGACCAATATGATGCATCAAATTGGAATTCCTGCTCATGTAAAAGGGTATCAATATATTAGAGATGCAATTTTAATGGTGGTGGAGGATGTCTCGCTGTTAGGAGCAGTAACCAAGGAACTTTATCCAGGAATTGCGAAAAAATTTGATACCGCACCTAGTAGGGTAGAACGTGGAATTAGGCATGCAATCGAGCTTGCCTGGGAACGTGGACACACGGATACACTGAAAAGAATTTTCGGCAATTCTATGAATATTGAGCGTCAAAAACCCACGAACTCTGAGTTCATAGCACTCCTTGCAGATAAATTAAGAATCATGAGTCAGGTGAGCTGATCAGATCAGATCTGAACGAAATTTTAGTGCATAATTGATCGTTCTCAAGGTCATACTGAATAACAATTAAGACACCTTCATATAACGGCTATGAGTATATAAAGGTGTCTTAAACTATGTATAACATTGATTGCGGCTGCGAATAGCACAGATTTCTGAGGTTGTCAAAGATATATAATATTTGATTATTTTCTAAAATATAGCAGGAGATTCATAGCTGTATATAGAATACATAAGTTTGGAAAACAGGAGAGATGCAATGTTCCCATGTTTTCCATATATAACCATAAAGTAGGAGAAGGAGAGTGTTTATCATCCGTAAGAACAAAAGATTAGCTGTAGCCGTTTCTTTGCTGCTGGCCCTCAGTGTTTTACTGACAGGCTGCTCACAAACTGCTGCTCCAACAGAAAAGGTCCAAAAGGTCAGCTATAACGCAGGTGCAGAACCTAAAACTTTAGATCCAGCCATTTCTACAGGTGTTCCCGAGTCCCATATACAAACAGCATTATTTGAAGGATTGACTCGTATTGGAGAAGGCGAAAAAGTAATGCCTGGTATCGCCAAAACATGGACAGCAAACGAAGATGGAACGGTCATAACATTTAAGCTCCGTGATGCCAAATGGAGTAACGGCGATGCAATCACCGCTGAAGACTTCAAATATTCATGGCTACGTGCTCTTGCGCCTGCAACAGCGTCTGAGTATTCCTATCAGCTCTATTACATCAAGGGTGCTGAAGCCTATAACACCGACAAAGGTGATGCTGACGCTGTTGGTATTAAAGTTGTAGATCCTAAGACTTTAGAAGTAACCTTAGCTGCTCCTACACCTTATTTCATTGCATTGACGGCTTTCCATACACTATACCCTGTCAATAAAAAAGCTGTTGAAGCAAGTGCTGAATGGTCTCTAAAGGCTGAGACATTTGTATCGGACGGTCCTTTCAAAATGCAAGAATGGAAACATAATGATCAAGTCATTCTTGTTAAAAATGAAAACTATTGGGACGCAAAAAACGTGAAAATGACTGAAGTAAACTTCAAGTTGCTTGAGGACAACAAAGCTGCTCTTACAGCCTTTGAAAGTGGTCAAATAGACGGAACTGAAAATATTCCGACTGAAGACATTGATCGTCTCAAGGAGTCTAAGGTTTTGAAAATTGCTCCATATATTGGTACGTATTACTATCGTTTCAACGTGACCAAGAAGCCTTTTGACGATGTCAAGGTTCGTAAGGCTTTAACTATGGCGATTGATCGTCAACTGTTGATTGACAAAGTTGTTAAAGGTGGACAATTACCTGCTCTAGCATATACTCCTCCTGGTATGGTAGATCTGGAAGAGGGAAAAGACTTCCGCACACTGGGTGGAGACTACTTCAAAGAAGATATTGCAGCTGCCAAGGCGCTCCTAGCTGAAGCTGGGTATCCTGATGGCAAGAACTGGCCTGCTGATGTTACGATTCTATACAACACTTCTTCTAACCACAAGCTGATTGCTGAAGCTATCCAAAATATGTGGAAAACTAACCTGGGTATCGATATTCAGTTGCGTAATGAAGAATGGGCTGTATATCTTGAATCCCAAAAGACACTCAAATACAATATTTCCCGCGCTGGTTGGATCGGCGATTATTCAGATGCTATGACCTTCATGGATATGTTTGTTACTGGTGGAGGCAACAACCAAACCGGTTGGTCTAATGCTGAGTATGACAAACAAATCAAAGAAATTGCCAATAATTCTGGCGACCAAAAGGTACGTATTCCAGCAATGCATGCTGCTGAAAAGGTTTTGATGGATGAAATGCCTATCATGCCTATATACTACTATACCCTTCCTTGGGTTCTCAACGATAGTGTACAAGGCGTATTCCGTTCATCGCTTGGACCAATCGACTTCAAAAACGCATCGATTAAATAATTCTATATTGGAGGTGGGCTTAGTAAAAGCCCACCTCTTTATATGCTCTTAAAAAAGAAAATTATGTAAAAATTGAAATATAATACCCTATCTTTACCGATTGTTAACAGTATATAATATAATATGTCGGATTATAATAAAATGACAAGGTATAAGAGAGCTGAAGCAAATCCTTGTCGAGAGGGGGATCAACGTGGCGAAATATTTATTACAGCGCATTGCATCTGCAATACTTGTACTTTGGATTGTTGTTTCGATTACATTTGTTCTAATGCATTCAATTCCAGGTGGCCCCTTTTCTCGTGAAAAAGCGGTTCCTCCAGCAGTCTTAAAGAATCTAGAAGAACGTTATCACACGAACGATCCACTTGGAAAACAGTATATCGACTACATGGTCAATGTTGCTCAGTTTAATCTTGGCCCAACGTTTCGCTATGAAGGTAGAAGTGTGAATGACCTTATTAAAGACGGATTGCCAAAAACAGCGACCATAGGGTTTTTAGCTGCAATTTTCGCTCTCGGTGGAGGCTTGATACTGGGAAGCATTGCAGCTCTCTGGCAAAACAAAACACCAGACGCTATTGCGACCTTTATTGCTACCATCGGTATATCAGTTCCCAGTTTTGTTATGGCAACCTTTTTGCAATATTATTTAGGGTACAAGCTCGGCTTGTTTCCACCTGTTGGCTGGAATGATGGAGCTTGGAGAAATCTAGTCTTGCCATCGCTTGCCTTGGGTGCTTACCCTATTGCCCAAATTACACGTTTAATGCGCGCTAGCATGTTGGATGTCTTAAGTCAGGATTACATTCGTACAGCCAAGTCAAAGGGCTTGCCAGGGTACTTGATTATTAGTAGACATGCAATGCGAAATGCACTTTTACCTGTTATTACCTATTTGGGGCCTTTCTTTGCGTATATACTTACTGGAAACTTTGTGGTCGAATATGTTTTCGGAATTCCAGGAATCGGTCAATTCTTTGTTACCTCGATTACTAACCGTGACTATTCTACCATTATGGGAATGACGGTCTTATTTTGTAGTCTTTTAGTGGTATTTAACTTGTTGGTGGATATAGCCTACACATTTGTTGATCCTAGGATCAAACTCACCTCGCAGAAAGGGGCGTAGTAATATGAAATTGGCACAAAGCCTATTTGAACCCGCAATATCGGAAGTTTCAGCCGAGCATATTAACCGTCCCAGTACAACGATGCTACAAGATGCCTGGCGACGTTTTAAACTCAATAAGTTGGCCATGGGTGGTCTAATCACTCTGGTAGCACTGGTTATCTTCGCATTTATAGGCCCGTTTCTCATTCAGTACAACTACTTTACCAATGATTTAATGAATACTTATCTGAAACCTTCCTGGATTCATCCCTTTGGTACAGACTCTCTGGGCCGTGACTCAATGGCAAGGTTAATGTATGGAGGAAGAGTTTCACTGGCCATTGGCTTTGTATCGGTCTTAATTAACCTGACCATTGGCGTATTCTACGGTGGAATTTCCGGTTATTTCGGTGGTAGAATCGATAATATCATGATGAGGATTATCGATATCATCTATAGTATTCCTGAATTGTTATATGTAATTTTGCTCATGGTCGTCATGGGCAGTAAGGGCGGTCTAATTAACATCATGATCGTACTTGGAATTGTTAATTGGATGGGAATGGCTAGAATCGTACGTGGACAGATCTTAGCCTTGAGAGAGCAGGAATATGTTTTGGCTGCCAAAACATTGGGTGCTAGCACCTCACGTCTCATGCTAAAACACTTAATTCCTAATGCTATGGGTCCCATCATTATCACGTCTGCGCTGGCGATTCCTGCAGCGATTTTCATGGAGGCCTTTCTGAGCTTTATCGGGATTGGTATTCAACCTCCTTTTGCCAGTTGGGGGTCCCTGGCAGCTGATGGGAGATTAAACATTCCGTCGTACCCTTATGCCTTGTTTTTCCCCGCTATGGCCATCGCGATAACCATGTTGGGTTTTAACTTTGTGGGTGACGGCTTGCGGGATGCATTCGATCCCAAAATGCGGAAGTAGGAGGATAAACAATGGAACGTTTACTGGAAGTTAAAGATTTACGAACATCCTTCTTTACCTATGCTGGCGAAGTAAAAGCGGTTGACGGAGTCAGTTTTCACGTTGACCAGGGAGAGGCAATTGGAATAGTTGGGGAATCCGGTTGTGGAAAAAGCGTCACCGTCCAAACTGTCATGCGCCTAATTCCAGAACCTCCTGGCAAGATTGTAGGGGGAAGTATTGAATTTTTAGGCAAGGATATCGTGAATATAAGCGAGAAGGAAATGCAAGCGATCAGGGGCAAGGAAATGGGTATGATTTTTCAAGATCCCATGACTTCTCTGAACCCCGTGTTAACCATAGGTTTACAACTAACAGAAGTGTTAAAGCGGCACGAAGGTTTATCCGGTAAAGCTGCTAACAAGCGTGCAGTAGAGCTGCTTAACTTGGTGGGTATTTCTAACCCAGAAAGCAGACTTAAACAGTTTCCCCATCAGTTCTCAGGTGGCATGAGGCAAAGGGTTATGGTTGCGATGGCCTTGACCTGCAGCCCGAAACTATTAATTGCGGACGAGCCAACCACTGCGCTTGATGTAACCATTCAAGCGCAAATCTTAGAATTGATGCGAGACCTGAAGAACAAGATCAACACCTCTATTATTCTAATAACACATGACCTTGGAATCGTTGCAGACTTGTGTAGCCGAGTATTCGTAATGTATGGTGGAAAAATCATTGAAAAAGGTAATGTGGATGATATTTACTATCATCCACAGCACCCATATACTTGGGGTTTGCTTAAGTCTATACCCCGCTTGGATACCAGTGAAAAGGGCAAGTTAGTTCCTATTCCAGGCACGCCACCTGATCTGCTCAATCCGCCCACGGGCTGTAGGTTTGCACCGCGCTGTGAACACTGCATGCAGATATGTATAGAACAAATGCCAGAGTACACGACCATTAATGATGGGCACCAAGTTGCCTGTTGGCTTCAGCATCCTCAGGCTCCTAAAGCTGCCTTCGAAGGGAGGGGCTAATCAGTGACCGTGAATGAAGAAGTTAAATTAGCAAAAGACAATACTATTTTAGAAGTTAAAGATCTTGTGAAGCATTTCCCTATGGGTGGAGGATTTTTTGGCCGAAATCCACAAGTGGTTCATGCGGTAAACGGTATAAACTTCAAAATTAAAAAAGGGGAAACCCTTGGTCTAGTGGGAGAAAGTGGCTGTGGAAAGTCCACTGCTGGACGGACGATCATTCGCCTCTATGAACCCACCAGCGGACAAATATTGTTTGACGGTCAGGATGTGACGAATGCCTACGGGCCTGATTTGCTCAACCTACGGCGTAAAATGCAAATGATTTTCCAGGATCCCTATGCTTCTCTCAACCCTAGGATGACCGTCGGAGACATAGTTGGAGAAGGCATTGATATTCATAAGCTGGCATCAGGACAAGCAAGAACGGATCGTATTTACGAACTCCTGGATGTTATTGGATTGAATCCGGAGCATGCCAACCGTTTTCCCCATGAGTTCTCGGGAGGTCAGAGGCAACGCATTGGGATTGCCAGGGCGTTGTCGGTAAATCCTAAAATTATTATTTGTGATGAGCCAATTTCTGCTCTTGACGTCTCTATCCAGGCTCAAATTGTTAATATGCTGGAAGAATTGCAAGAGAAAATGGATCTGACTTATTTATTTATTGCCCATGATCTATCCATGGTAAAGCATATTTCGCATAGGATCGCCGTGATGTATCTGGGTAGAATCGTAGAGCTGACTGATAGTTATGAATTGTATAAAAATCCACAGCACCCATATACCCAGGCTCTTTTATCGGCCATACCCATTCCTGATCCCCGAGTAGAGGCGAATAGAAAGAGAATTGTTGTCCAGGGGACGGTGCCTAGTCCCATTGATCCACCTTCGGGTTGTTATTTCCGTACTAGGTGCCCCTATGTTAAAGCAGTGTGTGCAGAGGAAGTTCCTCCACTCAAAGAACTTGGTAACAATCACGTTGCTGCGTGTCATCTGCTCTAAGTGAGACTATAATTTCATGAAAGTATCAATAAGTCGGGAATTTTTCCCGACTTATTTGCTTTTGTCCCTCATAGACAAGACGCGTGACCTTGTTATAGAATAATAAGGTCACGCTGATGAATATCAAACAACTTATATCATTCACCCTACAAAGGATGATATTTTGAGATGGGGAAGAACGATGAAGGGAAAACTTATTATTATCGAGGCAGGAGATGGCAGTGGAAAAGCGACACAGACAGAGAAATTATTTCAACGCTTGTTGTTAGAGAAGCTCAAGGTGAAGAAAATAGAGTTTCCGAATTATGCAAGCCAATCATCAGCCTTAGTAAAGATGTATCTTAGTGGAGAGTTTGGAACAGACCCTGAAACGATCAGTCCATATATTGCTTCGTCGTTTTACGCTGTCGATCGCTATGCTTCATATAAGAAGGAGTGGGAAGCGTTTTATCTAAGTGGAGGCATTATACTCGCTGATCGTTATACGACGTCTAATATGGTTCATCAAGCGGCGAAAATCGAGGGAGACTCAGAGAGAAATAAATTCATTGAGTGGCTATATGATTTTGAATATAATATATTTGGACTCCCTGTTCCAGATTATGTCGTCTTCCTTGACATGCCTCCAGAATTCAGCTTGAGCTTGCTTGCTAAGAGAGCCAGTAAAGCAAGCGATGTAAAACAAGATATTCATGAGGCGGATGAACAATATCTAAGAAAATCGTATAATAACGCCAATAGAATTGCGAGTAAATATCACTGGCATAAAGTGAGCTGTATAAACAATAATTCCCTGAAAACCATAGACGAAATCCATGAAGAAGTGTATAAACTGGTCAAAATGGAGTTATCAAGCGTCAGTTCTTAAATCTCAAAAAAGTTTGCTGTCACATCTGTTATATTAATTCCAATGAAGAGGGCTGGTAAATTTATTTTACCAGCCCTCTTCATTGGAATTAATAAAGCCACAACAACGTTGTGGCTTGAATGTACTATTGGTGCGCCCGGCGGGATTTGAACCTGCGACCACCGGCTTCGGAAACCGTCACTCTATCCACTGAGCTACGAGCGCTTGCTTATGGACACTTTATTACTTTACTCATTAATGAGTAGTTTGTCAAGCATTATCGTACCTGTTGTTTCACCACGGGCTCTGCAGTATAATTTAGCTAGGGTCATTAATTCGATGATAATGAAGAAGAAGGGGGGAGATTTGTTGGTGATGTGGAGACGTTTTGGTAAATATTTTCCGCTGCAATTGTTGAAACAATTTGTGGGGATTGTCATAGGCGCAACGATTGTAAGTGTGAGTATTAATACCCTGATTATTCCCAACCAAATTGCAGATGGTGGCGTTACAGGAATTGCAATTATTCTTCAGTACTTATTTAACTGGCCAGTAAGTTGGACGCTCCTTATGTTGAATGTTCCACTCTTTATAATAGGTCACAGATTAGTGGGACGAAGTTTTTTAATGTTCAGTATTGTAGGGGTTGGGTTACTGTCTGCGACACTTTCTTTGACAACACAGCTACCGATATTGACGCATGACACGTTGCTCGCAGCCATATTTGGAGGGGTGCTTTCGGGAATTGGCATGGGTATAATATTCCGCTCCAGAGGTTCACTGGGTGGAACCGACATTTTAGCGGTCCTATTTGCGAGAACAACCCCCTTAAGTGTGGGGCAAATATTACTGGGAATGGATGCGGTCATATTTCTTGGGGTAGCCATTTTGTTTCGCCCCGAGATGGCCATGTACGCAATGATCTATATGTTTGTTGCCACTCGGGTCGTTGATCTCGTACAGGTAGGCTTGAGTCACTCTAAGTCAGTCATGGTGATCACAACGCATCCTCAGAGTATTGCAGACGAGATCATGGCGAAGCTTGATCGAGGGGTGACACTTTTTCAAGCGACTGGGGCTTTTTCAGGAGAAGATAAAAAAGTTGTGTATTGCATTGTCAACCGCACAGAATTGTCCCAAGTTAAAGAAATTGTACGTGAGCAAGATCCACATGCTTTTGTGGCAATTTCAGAGGTGCCGGAAGTTGTCGGGGAAGGTTTCTCATCCTGGAAAGGACATTAAGTATGTGATTCCGGTTATTTTGCACAACGTCATTACGACGTTAGAAGTTAATTGAAAGCCCAGAATATCCTAATCCCTCTGGATAAGATATTCTGGGCTTCATAGGGATTAGATATTAATTGGCTGGAGCGATCGGCGCAGGTACAATAGGTTCTTCCTTTAGGATACTTTCAGGTGGCCAAGTACTACTGGCTTTATCAAGCAAATTGCCGACAGGCATTAAGTTGAACCCTTTGCTCTTGAGGGTTTGAAGGACCACTGGCAAGGCTTTAGGGGTATCTGGTGCTGAGTCTGAGGCATGAAATAAAATAATGTCACCGGCTTTAGCCCCACCTCCTGATTTGATTCCGTTCAGTACGTTATTGATAATAGCACTAGAACCTGGTCGTTTCCAATCTAGAGAATCCACACTCCATTGAATGACTCGGTATCCTAATTTATCAGCAGTGGAGATTACCTTATTATTATAAGCACCATTGGGTGCTCGGATTAAGCGCACTGGCTTACCCGTGATCTTCTCAAGAACCTGTTGGGCAGTGGTAATCTCTTTTTCAATTTCGACGACGCTTAAAGTATTAAGATCGATATGACGATTGCCATGGGAACCAATTTCATGACCCTCTTTCACCATTCGCTGCACCAACGCTTGATGTTTATCTGCCCAAGGACTTGAAAGGAAAAACGTAGCATGAATGCCTTCCTGTTTGAGAATATCCAGGATTGGCTCTGCTGTTTCTTCCCCCCAGCTGATATCAAAGGTCAGCCCTATTGCAGGGGTAGTGATATTTGCCTTGTAAATGGGTTTTAATTTTCCGGAAAATACGGATGTGGCGGTCTCACGGTAAGCGATCAAGACGAAAAATAGGATTCCCCAAAGAGCAATATTCCGCCACGATGGTCGTTTGAATATAATAATACGCATTTAGCACTCCTCCTTAAGTAGAAGGTATTCGTGTGAAGGCCAGATCATGAAATATAAAACAAAAAAACGCTTTTTTAAGGCGCTTGATATAAGTCAGGTGTCATCTTGATAAAAGGCGACTTGTTACCCATTTAAATATATCTATTTTGAATAGTAACTTGAGAAATAGATGAAGGACAATAAAAGAGACCGCCATGATAACCATGAAGCGTATCAGGAAGAACGTTAAGATAAATACCCAAGTGAACACTTTACCCAAGACTATGAACGACAGATAAAGCCCTACGATGAGTAGGAGAAGTTTGAGAGCAACCATCCAATAATTTGAAGGCTGTTTTGGACGATATGAGTTCATACGGTAAAACACTCCCTTCATTCACACCATAATATTATATTTCGACTTTTATGTCCACATTACATACTCATTCATCGTAAAGTTACTTTGTAGATTTCTATGTATGTTATTCCCACTAAATCAACTCGTGCATAAGATGGAGCAGACACGGAGGCGATATTATGCATGATGCGGAGTTATCGGGATGGCGGACCCTTATGGAGGATGGAACACAGTGTCTGGGAGAAGAACAGTATTTTAAAGCTGAAAATTATTTCTCGCAGGGACTCTTAAAGGCTTATGAATTGGTCGTTCCAGAAATTGTTGCCTTTACTTTACGACTGTTAGCGACAGTGAGAGTACGCATAGGAAAACTAGAATTAGGTCAAGAAGGTTTTGAAGAAGCATTACGTATTTGTCAAGAGATTCACAATGATAAAGGGATGGCTGAGGCATGGGCGGGGTTAGCCAGTGTCTCAGTTAAAATGGGGATGCTTGGAGAGGCAGGCAAGAAGTATGAGCGAGCCATCTCTGTTTACCCTAACTCGTCTCCACAGTTAAGGCTTGGTATGCTCTATGCAGACCTTGGGCAAGTCTATGCGACTCTTGAAGATTGGCCTAGAGCGAATAGAGCCTATACACAGGCACACAGCATTTGTTCTTCTAATGGGTTTCCCAAAGGGGAAGCAGAGTCTGATGTTCTGTTAGGAGAGATGTGCTTTCGACAGGGGAAAAAAACAGAGGCTTCAAAATATTTAAAGCGTGCTTGCAAGATTTTTGTCAAAATCGAAGATAAAGTGGCATTATCTAATACACTCCAATATTTGGCGTTAGTCTACTTTGAACACAATAAAATTGGTTTGGCGCTTGAATGTCAACAAAGAGCGGTGGCTCTCTGTATAAAATTTGATTCCAAAAGTATTTTTAGTGAAAGCTGTTATTTCTTAAGTAAAATTCAACAAATTTTAGAAAATTATGTAGAGGCAAGGTATTACCTAGAATTGTCCATTCAATTTTATCCGCACCAAGATATAGAGCTAGCTTTGCGCTATCAAAACTTAGCAGGTTTAATCTTTATTGCTATGGATCTAGAAAAGGCTGAACTATATTATTATAAGGCTTTGAGTCTCTTCGAGATGACGAATGATATGCGAGTCCATGAAATATACGAAGCCTTGGATGCGGTGAAAGACGTTCGGGAAAGGAAAGAAGCGCCAGTTCACTCTAGAGACATATCAGACAAGTCACAAGTAGCGGGTGATTTTGCGCTTGAGGCTTTAGTCCGCTTGGCAGAATTGTATGAAAAACAACGAAATTTTCGAAGTGCCTTGGAATGTTACTGGAAAGCCCTTGAGATGGGACGGGATGCTAAAATGTTGACAGATTGGATCGAGAGCAGAGTCCAACGGGTTTCAAAACGTCTTCGCCGCAAAAAGTTTTCAAGGTGATTTGTAAATATAACTTAAAAAGCTTTATAAATCCAGTCGGTTCAGATAGAATAGAGCTATAGAGAATCTCCAATCAATTGAGAAAGCGGGATGGGGGCGAATTAAAATGTGTGAAGAAGATGCAATACTCCTGGAGTGTTTAGAAGATGTGTATCATACCTTCGAAAAAGCGTTGACGAAGGCTCAAAAAGTTCGTTCGATCCATGTCCGAAAATTTGAACAAATTTTAGATGAATTACGAAGCGAGCGCCGGGTACTTGAAGACCTTTCTAGCCCTGCTCGACTGATTGTTGAACAACTTTTAGAGTCCCAATTTAAAGTCGGTCAAGTTGCCTTAGAATCAGAATATCTTAAACACCCGTTTACCGGAGTTGAAGCGGTAAAGGTTGAGGAATTCGGAATCATCCGTGTTAAACTTGGGGAACTGGAAATTCTATGGCGTGATGGTAATTATACCTATTACCTTTATCCTGATAAAGTTGAGTTGCGAGCTAGGGATGAGAAATCAGCCATCAAGATATTCTTTTCAATTCCCTTTAATCGGAAAATCCTAGAGCAGTTTCCCGATATCAAGACGTCTCCCAATGTTGTTTATATACATCCCCAGCTGGAGACTTGGCTGCGAGGTGAGCAATAGTGGGAAATCTCTCAAAAGGATTAATCCAAATATATACAGGAGCAGGTAAGGGGAAAACAACCGCTTCATTTGGCTTGGCAGTCCGTGCGGTTGGCCATGGCTTTCAGGTATATATTCTTCAGTTTATGAAAGGCAAGGGCGACTCAGGAGAACTAGAAGGTCTGAAGCGCTTGCAACCAGAATGCCAAATCGAATACTTTGGAGCCCAGGGTTGGGTTCACAAAGGAGAAAATCTGGAGGAACATATCCAAGAAGTGCGTAAAGCCTTTAGGAGAGCTCAGGAAATCGTTATGTCTGGAGAATGGGACATTGTTATTCTCGACGAAATATTTAACGCGCTTTGGTTTGAGCTGATACCTGAGCGTGAAGTTCTAGAATTACTGAACAAAAAGCCTCTTCATGTTGAGTTGGTTTTAACAGGCAGAAATGCTTCACAGACTTTCGTGGAACGAGCTGATCTCGTGACGGAAATGGTTCAAAGAAAACATCCTTTTGAACAGGGTATTATAGCCCGTCCTGGAATTGAGTATTAAAAGCCATTGTAAAATCAAATGAGAATGGATATACTTATTAATATAGGACAAAGTTGTCCGTGCAGAGCCATAAAGAGGCGACGCATGGGCATTTTTATATTTTCAAGGTGGAAGGAGAGATTCTATCATGAATATGACCAAAGAGGACGTCTTGAGGGAAGCCAATGAAAAAGGGGTTAAGTTCATTCGATTACAGTTTACCGATATCTTTGGAATTCTCAAGAATATTGCCATCACTATTGAACAACTGGAGAAGGCTTTAGATGGAGAACTCATGTTTGACGGTTCTTCTATTGAAGGATTTGCACGTATAGAAGAATCAGACATGTATCTACGTCCGGATCCTAACACTTTCGTAGTATTTCCATGGCGCCCTAAAGATGGGGGCGTGGCTAGACTCATTTGTGATGTTTATGACCCGAACGGAACGTCTTTTCCAGGATGCCCGCGAAGCGCTCTGAAACGAGTGATCCGTGAAGCAGCTGACATGGGATACACTTTAAATGTCGGACCAGAACTGGAATTTTTCCTGTTTCATACGGACGCTGAGGGACGTCCCACAACAATCACCCATGATAAAGCAGGCTATTTTGACTTAACTCCAATGGATCTTGGAGAGAATGCTCGTCGTGATATGGTTTTGACCTTAGAACAAATGGGCTTTGAGATCGAAGCCTCTCATCATGAAGTGGCTCCTGGACAACATGAAATTGATTTTAAATATTCAGATGCCCTGGATATTGCCGATAAAATTGCTACCTTCCGTTTTGTTGTACGCACGATTGCTCAACATCATGGCTTGCACGCTACATTCATGCCCAAACCAATTTTTGGTATCAACGGTTCTGGAATGCACAGTAATCAGTCGCTATTTAAAGATGGTAAAAATGCGTTTTATGATCCAGAAGGTCCCATGGAGCTTTCCAAAATCGCTTATCAATATATAGCAGGCTTGATGAAACATGCCCGTTCCTTTGCAGCGATCACTAATCCAACGGTCAATTCATATAAAAGGCTAGTGCCAGGTTACGAAGCACCCTGTTATATCGCTTGGTCAGGCCGCAATAGAAGTCCACTGATTCGTATACCGGCGAAAAGAGGTCTTTCGACTCGCGTAGAATTACGGAGTCCTGATCCTGCCTGTAATCCGTATCTAGCTTTGGCAGTGCAGCTTAAAGCAGGACTTGATGGTATTAAAAACAAACTCACTCCCCCTCAAGCAGTCGATCTAAATATTTACGCTATGACGGTTGAGGAGCGTAAGACAATGGGAATCGCTTCTCTGCCGGGGACTTTAATAGAAGCGTTGGAAGAATTAACTAAAGCCCCCGTCATGCGTGAGGCTCTGGGTGATCATATCTATCATCGCTTTGTTGAGGCTAAAACCGAAGAATGGGATAGTTATAGCGTCACTGTCACACAATGGGAACTGGATCGATACCTGCACATGTATTAAATATAATCAAATTTTACAAAATAGAATTTTCGGTTTATGCTATAGATTTTAAAAACGCATTATGCTATTATGTAACAAATTATAGGTCGCTGTTATTAGGAGGGATGGTTAATACTATGAAACCGATAAGTCGTAATGCTAAAACTGACTCTTCCCTTCGCGGTCAAAGAAAGTTCCAAGTAGGTGACCGTATCGAGACATCGAATCATTGCATCGGAACAGTCGTTCGATTAGATCGTGATGAATTAGGAACTTTTATTGTCGCTCGTTTAGATATTCTACCCGGTGAATTTGCATACGACTATTGGGATCTGGAAAAAATCCAATAATATCGTTCTCAACTAAAAGAGCCTCTCATATTGAGAGGCTCTTTTAGTTGAGAAAAGTAACTTCAGACGAACATCATTATGTGATATGTTCATAAGCGGTTTTCAGACAGTTGGGAATTTCTAAGTCCGGTGTTATAATACAAAGGATAAGCTCAACATAAAGGAGGTCACTCAAGTGACAAATGACAATGCAAAGGATCTTGAACTTAAGGAAAACCCAATCGTAGCCATTGAAATGGAAAATGGCAGTATGATCAAAATTGAACTATATCCCTCAATAGCACCACAAACTGTCAAAAACTTTGTTTCTCTCGTCTCTCAAGGCTTTTACGATGGCCTCATTTTTCATCGAGTTATTCCCGGCTTTATGATTCAAGGCGGTGATCCTAATGGGACAGGCATGGGTGGCAGTAAGCAAACAATTCCTGGCGAGTTTACTGGAAACGGTTTTAAAAACGATTTAAAGCATGATATGGGCGTTATTTCAATGGCTCGTACTTCAGCCCCTAATTCAGCGAGTTCCCAGTTTTATATTGTCGTTAAGGCTTCAAGCCACTTGGACGGACAGTATGCTGGTTTTGGAAAAGTCACTGAAGGTATGGAAGAAGTTCATCGAATCGTCAGTGTTCCAAAGGACCGTGGTGATAAACCCTTAGAAGATCAGAAAATGAAGAAAGTTACCATACAAGCCTAGCTTTTCTTGTCTAACTCACATAGATCATCACAAAGAGGAGGGCCTAGCCCTCTTCTTTTTCCCACTCAGGATCACTGACCCTTGTAGTGTTTTTGTCGCTAAGTTTTCAATTGGAGGAGTTATTATGTTAGACTTGATGCGTCTGTTTTGTCAAGTTGTAGAGGAACAGAGTTTTACAGTTGTTGCGCGGAAATTGGGAATTAGCCAACCTGCAGTTTCTAATCAGATGCGAGCGCTCGAAGAAAAACTAGCGGTGAAATTACTGTACCGCAAAGGGAAGAGTTTTGCCCTAACCCCTGAAGGGGAGACTGTTTATCGGCATGCCTTGCGTTTGAACGATGAATGGACAGAACTAATTCGAGAAATAGGTGGATCAGAAAGGGTCATGAACGGGAAAGTACATATTGGTGCCTCCCACATACCCGGTGAATATTTACTCCCAATTTACATAGCTTCTTTTAGGAAATTGTATCCGGACATAAAGTTTAAACTCTCCATAGGCGACAGTCTAGAAATGGCTGATAAGGTCCTTGCCCAAGAAGTTGATTTTGCCGTAGTTGGAGCCGTATTTGATACTGAAAAACTAACCTCTGAGTTTTGGTTGAAGGATGAATTGGTTTTTGTAACTTCCTGCGACTGTACCATGAGTTCTCTACGAAACATCGATATAAACACACTTAAGGAAAACCCCATGATTATTAGGGAGGTAGGCTCTGGACATCGTAGGGCTTTAGAGGAAGCACTGATGAACCTTGGCCTTGACTTAAATGACTTTAACATAGCCTTGGAAGTTGGAAGTACAGAAGCAGTAAAAAATGCTGTCCGCACAGGGATAGGGTATTCGTTTCTATCAAAGTATGCGTTAGAATCTGCTGATAAAACTGGTTTAGTATGTGCCAACGTCAAAGATTTTTGTATTGAAAGAGGTTTCCACCTCTTATCGCGTCGAAATAAACCTTTAACCATTATTGCGAATGAGTGCTACAATTATCTCGCTATTCAGAAGTCCGAGGGTGGAGGCCAGCAGTCAATAAAAGCTAGTATATAGTCATATTTTGTTGCACCCTTATCCTAAACATTCGAATAAAGGAGAGGCACGGTTGAACTGGTTTTTAAGTGAATTTAATATTCGAGCATGGCGTACAATTAGAAATTACGATCTGGAGAAAGCTGCGGATGTTACACTGATTTATGGACAAAGAGGACTCGGTAAAACAGCCCTGTTACGTGATCTTCACCAAAGGTGTGAGGGGGGAATACTGACGGATGCACTGGCTTTTTCTCGTCAGTACTCGTACGCGGCTCACGCTCACACGCTTAATCCATTTAGGAAACGATACCGCACGACTCGGTTACTGCTGATCGATGACCTCCAATTTCTAGAGGGCAAAGTTAGAACCATTGAGGAATTGCAGTATACCTATGAATATGTCATAGGTAATGGGGGCAAGATGGTGATTACGCTTGAAGCCGATTTGCCTCAACTGGAATTTCTAGGGGAGCGGCTTGCGTCGCGCTTTTTGAGTGGCGTGGTCATCCCAATTGCTGTACCCATTGGCAGTGAAATAGAGCGGTTTATGGTGGAATATATTCAGGAGAAGCAGCTTCCTATTGACACAGAAGTTCTCGAGCTGATCGCAAGGCGTACAGACAATTTAGCAGACGCTATAAGCATCGTTGAAGAATTTATTAAGTTTGCAGAATTACACTTAGATGCGTTAGGTCCGCAATGTTTCCAGGCATATTGGCAAGATAAAGAAATAAAAAGACATAGTGTGGCGGAACCCATGAATATCATAAAAATAGTGGCTCAAACTATGGGTATATCTGTTGATGAACTGGTTGGGCCAAGGCGAAAACCCAAGGTTAATGAAGCGAGAGAGATGGCAATTTACACAATACGGACACTCTGTGGGATCTCTTATCCCGCCATTGCATGTTTTTTTAATCGTAACCATTCCACGATGATCATCTCATATAAAAAGATGCAAGAAAAACTGACCAAAGATCATGACTTAGAAAATACCTATAAAGATATTATAAAGGTATTTCAGGTAGGGTAGTCAACCAAAACCTTGTTTAAAAGATGATAAGGATGAGGAGTGAACCTATGTCAGGTGAAATTAAGCGTATTGGAGTGCTAACCAGTGGCGGAGATGCTCCTGGAATGAACGCAGCTTTACGCGCCGTGGTCAGGAAAGGTATTTATCACGGGCTTGAAGTTTATGGAATTAATCGTGGATTTGAGGGACTTATTCACGGGGAAATTCAACAAATGAGTATCGGATCTGTTGCGGATATTGTTCTTCGTGGCGGAACCATCTTGAAGACCGCGCGATCCGCAGAAATGAGGACAGTAGAAGGCCAGCGGAAGGCTCTAGAACAGTTACATAAACTTCAACTGGATGCCTTAGTCGTCATAGGGGGAGATGGGTCATTTCGAGGTGCTCAGACGTTAGTTGCTGACGGAATTCAAATTGTCGGTATTCCTGGCACCATTGACAATGATATCGCTGGAACTGATTTGACCATAGGATTTGATACCGCTACTAATACAGTGGTGGACGCAGTGAGCAAAATCAGGGATACCGCGTCTTCTCATGAACGGACGTTTATCGTGGAAGTTATGGGGAGAAATTGCGGAAACATAGCGTTACAAGCGGGTCTTGCTTGTGGTGCTGAATCAATTCTAGTGCCCGAGATACCCTTCGATTTGGATGAAATTAGTGATAAATTGAAACGCGGACATCAACGTGGAAAAAACCATAGTATTATCTTAATTTCAGAAGGCGTAGGAAGTGCCTATGAAATCGGGGAAAGATTAAAGGCTCTATCAGGCTTTGAGACGCGTATTACAATCCTTGGTCATTTACAACGAGGCGGAAATCCTAGCGCTTTAGATGCCGTTATTGCTGCGGCCATGGGTGGGAGGGCTATTGATATCATTTTGGCTAATGACACAAATAGGATGACGGCGTACATCAATCAAGCGGTAATTTCTAGCCCGCTTGATGTTGCTTATGGAACACGACGCGCCTTTAACAAAGAACTGTATGATTTAGCCAACGAGCTTTCAATTTAGCCTTTTTGAACACTTAAGTTTGAGAAATGAGGTTGAGAAATGGATGACCAGGTACGGTCTGGAATAACGCTTGATTATACGGGAATGATGCGTGGCACTCAAAATCCAAAAGGGTTTGAAGAGGGGGAATTGTTGGGACTTCAGAACGAGTTGGATCAAGCCCAGGCCATGCTCACGTCCCGGAGGCAGGCTGGGGAGATCGATTTCTCCAAGCTTTTAGCGACCATGAAAACCCAACTAGGGGAGATCCTTGAATACGCCAATACTGTTTCCCCTAAATTCGAAAACTTTGTTGTTTTGGGAATCGGTGGTTCTGCGCTCGGTCCTCTGGCAGTTCATCAAGCACTAAACCATTACTATTATAACGAACTTTCTGCTGAGAAGCGTGGTTACCGTCCTCGTTTTTATGTCATGGATAACATCGATCCTGTTCGTTTTAAAGAGTTGTTACAAATGCTTGATCCCCGAAAAACTCTTTTTAATGTCATTTCCAAATCAGGAAACACCTCAGAAACTATGTCTCAATTTCTGATTGTGAGGGACACCCTGCGTCGACTATGCGGAGACAGTTATGCGCAACATATTGTCGTGACAACGGATAAGGAAAAAGGAAATCTTCTTCCTCTTGCCCTCAAAGAAGGGTATAAGAGATTCGTGATTCCAGCTGGTGTTGGCGGGCGCTTCTCTGAACTGACGCCAGTAGGCTTGCTAGCTGCTGCTATTTGCGGAATCGACGTTCATCAACTTCTTGAAGGTGCTTTAGCGATGGATCAATGGATTCAGAACTCAAAAGGGGTCTTATCCAACCCTGCACAATTGCGGGCTGCACTGGCTTATTTGTCCTTGCAAAAAGGGAAAAACATTTCCGTGTTCATGCCGTATGCTGATGGCTTAAAAACGATGGCGGATTGGTATGCTCAGTTGTGGGCGGAAAGCTTAGGGAAACGTTTTGATCGCCAAGGTCAAGTGGTTCATGTCGGGCAGACACCTGTCAAAGCCTTAGGCGTAACAGATCAACACTCCCAAGTTCAATTATTTGTCGAGGGGCCAGATGATAAGGTTATAACTTTCGTAACCGTTGACACATTTAAGGAAACCCAACAGATTCCAATAGATCTAGACCTGCCTGAGGATATTCAATTCCTAGGAGGCCGTACCTTAGAAGAATTGTTATTTGCAGAACAAAAAGCCACCGAATACGCACTGACACTGGCTGGAAAGCAACATCAGAAGATGAGCTTGTCCACCTTGGATGCGTATAACGTAGGGCAATTACTTCTCCTCCTTGAGTGGGAGACGGCCTATATGGGTGAGCTCTTAAACATCAATGCCTTCGATCAACCTGGCGTGGAAGAAGGCAAAAATGGTACGTACGCCTTAATGGGGCGCAAGGGTTATGAAACGAGGAAACATGAGATTGAGGAGTATGGTAAAATACGATATACTCTCAAGGAAAATTGATCAGTAGTCAGTGAATTGGAACAATCCAGTGTATTTTACAAACTAGATCGTTTTATAACGGTCTGGTTTGTTTGCTTAAAGATGGATATTTAAAAATGTCGTCTTGAAGCTATATATGCCCGTTGTGGACCTTAGTTCATCTGAAATAGATTGATAGCAGGAATTTCGTTGATAAAGTCGAATTGACTCAAAGTGAGGTGAAACAAGTGGAACCTATTTTTGCATTAGATATTGGAACTCGTATGGTCATGGGACTTGTCATGATAAAGAACAAAGAACAAGGGTACGAAATTTTGGCGAGTGCCCGAACTGAGCATCGGCAGCGTGCTATGTATGATGGTCAGGTTCACGACGTTGAAGAAGTTGCGAGAGCGGTAGTGATCGTTAAAGAGAAGATAGAAAAAAAGTTAGGCATTCCCTTGAAACAGGTTGCTGTGGCAGCAGCAGGTAGGGCGCTTCGAACTGAAGTGGCGGTTGCGGAGCATAAGGAGCTACTTCCTGTGCGGTGGGAACGGGAAGATGTCTTAGCTTTAGAAATGGAAGCAGTCCATCAAGCGTTGCGTCAGCTGAAATCGTCAGCAGACGATGATTCTCAAAGCTATCATTGTGTAGGGTATAGTACGATAGCCAGTTGGAATGAGGGAGAAGCAATTTCCAGCTTGATAGGGCAGCGGGGGAAGGTGGCTAGTGTTTCCGTCATTGCTACCTTCTTACCTCGGACTGTCGTTGATGGCTTGGTGGCTGTTCTAGGCCGGGTAGACCTTAAGATGACCAGCCTTACGCTGGAACCGATTGCTGCAGGTCAAGCGGCTATTCCAGCGAACATGAGGCGCCTTAATCTGGCTTTGGTCGATATAGGGGCAGGGACAGCGGATATTGCCTTGACAAAGAATGGCTCATTCTTTGCTTATGGAATGGTTCCGATGGCGGGCGACGCTGTGACAGAAGAGATCTGTGCGCATTATTTACTCGATTTTAAAGTGGGAGAAAAAGTAAAAAGAGACTTAAATACGAAACACGAAGTCAAGTTCAAGGATTTTCTGGGAGCTAAGGTCGTTGCCAACAAAGAAGACGTTATAAAGGTGATTCAATCTGTGGTTGGGAAGTTAACAGAGGCTATTGCTAGAGAGATTATGACACTCAATCAGGACGTTCCTCAAGCTGTGATTCTCATAGGCGGAGGAAGCTTGACCCCTATGCTTTCTGAAATGTTGGCGGAGACTCTGGGACTTCCGCAAAATAGGGTGGGAATTCAGGTCAGAGAACGCTTAGGGGAGATTTATGGAGAAAAAAGTATCAGAGGGCCGGAGAGTATTACTCCCATTGGTATTGGAATCGCTGCGCTAGAAGGAAATGGTTTGCAGTATTACACAGTGTTGGTGAATGGTGCTCCTGTATCAATCTTTGAATTACAATTAGCGACGGTTGCAGAGGCGCTGCTCGCTGCTGGTATCCTTCCTCGTTCCTTTTTTGGGAAGCCTGGATCAGCGTTGACGTTCGAATGGAATCATGAAATGCAGGTCATTAAGGGGAGTATGGGAAAGGCCGCACAGTTATCGATCAATGGAATACCCGGCAAACTAGATCAAACCCTCAAAGCGGGGGACGACATTGTATTCGTTGCTGGAGAACCGGGTGAAGATGCTCAGGCGTACTTTAAAGATGTGTTGCCCAAAGTACAGGATAAATGGGTTATCTGGAATGGAAAACGAGAAGCATTTGTCCCTCAGGTGTTTGTGAATCATCAATTAACTTGTGAAACAGATACCATCATTGATGGCTCTAAAATAACGTACGTCCCGAACCATGACCTAAAAAATCTTTGCCAGCAAAGAGGCTATCATCTAGAGAACAAAGAAGAGATCGAAATTAGCATCAATGGAGAAAGTCGTACCATTAACTTAACGCTGGTACGATTCGTGAATGGGTGTGAAGTAGACGGCAGCTATATCATAAAGCTAGGGGATTCAATAGAGGTTCATACAAAGCCGCTTACGGTCCGTGAGCTACGCCTAGAGGCGAAACCTATTAATTTCAGTATCAATGGGACACAAGTAGAATACCCGCCGCTAGAAACGATCATCTCATTTCATGGACGTCCCGTATCTGAAGACCAAACTTTAATGGATGGGATGGATTTGAAGGTAGAGGGATATAAGAAGATGCCTATTTTTTCGGATCTTTTGCCTTACGTCAAGTTTCCTGATGAACTTGTTCCAGGGGCTTCTCTGAAAATAAGTGTCAATGGTGCGCCGGCAGAATTTACGACACTTTTACATCCTGGTGATCGTATTTGTGCGACGATTGACTAAAGCTTTTCTAAGGAAAAGTTATCTGAAAACTTGACAAAATACGTATACGCCATAGAATGGTAATGGAGGTGTTAGTTTTGGTATTTCAATGGTTATTGGCTCTCATTGTAATCGGCATTTTATTTGTTACACTGTACTCTGATTCCCTGGCCGCTAAAAAGAAACATTCTACTTATTTTAAAAGAGTTCAGAAACCAACGGGTAAAGCAGATCGTGAAGCAGCGATCCCCAAATTGAATGAAAACGATCCTTTTTTTGCGAAATTAAACAGTCTTTAATTTCAACAGATCCGATGGTAGACATCGGATCTGTTGTTAGTTCAAAGGGGTGGACGGGGCTCAAGTTTCAAACCTGGATATTCAATTAGACCAGCTAATTAAAGTCAAGAATTTGATTGGTTAATGGTTAGATTTTGGTTTCGGAAAAAAGGTCATAACAAACAGGCCATTGAAAAATCCGAACAATGACTAATTAACTGATGGATTAAACCCTTAAGCTGCTAC
>DASRMG010000257.1:0-5203 GCA_035648035.1 Desulfosporosinus sp.
TCCTTATGAAAAGGCGATAACTTTGCAAACTCATTGAATATATCCAAGGTATCCATAGCCATACCCCCTACTGGTTGTCCTATGAATATAATAACATGGATTGGCTGATAATACCCACAATATTTACGAAAAGAGCCTAATATTACCATTGGTGCTCTGGGTGTATTCATTCTCTGGTTTGGCTGGTTCGGCTTTAACCCTGGGAGCACCTTATCCGGCACCACTCCTGACATCGGTAGGATCGCTGTCAATACTAACTTAGCCGCTGCGGCTGGAGCCGCTATGACTATGATCTTTACCTGGCTTAAATATAAAAAGCCGGATGTTTCCCTTACTTTGAACGGCGCTTTGGCAGGGCTTGTTGCTATCACTGCTGGTTGTAACGCTGCCAGTCCGATGGGTTCTGCTATCATTGGTGGGATGGCCGGAATCTTGGTTGTCCTGTCCGTCTCGTTTATTGATAATGTACTCAAAATAGATGATCCCGTTGGAGCTATTTCTGTCCATGGTGTCTGCGGAGCCTTTGGAACTGCCATGGTCGGCTTCTTCGCAGTGGAAGGCGGAGTGCTGTATGGTGGCGGAACCGCCTTACTCATCACCCAGCTCATCGGTATAGTTGCAGTCTTTGCCTGGACAGCAGGTTGTGCTCTCATTCTGTTTGGGATCATCAAAGCAACTATTGGACTCAGAGTTAGCGCTGAAGAAGAAATTATGGGTCTGGATCTTGGAGAGCATGGTATGGAGGCTTATTCCGGATTCGAAATGAAAGTTTCTAGTATCGAATAATAAATAAGAAGGAGGATTTTCGATGAAGAAAATTGAGGCAATTGTCAGACCAGGTAAGTTGGATGAAATCAAAAATGCTTTGGTGGCTGCCGGAATTTTGGGTATTACCGTTACTCACGTTCTTGGCTTCGGTAGGCAAAAAGGTTATACCCAAATTTACAGAGGTCAAGAGGTAATGACACATTTGTTGCCTAAAATCAAACTAGAAATCGTAACCTCTGAAGAAAAAGTTCAACAAGTCATTGATATTATCATTAACGCTGCTCGTACCGGTCAGGTTGGGGATGGTAAAATATTTGTGCAGAACGTGGATGAAGTGGTACGTATCCGTACTGGCGAGCAGGGTGAACAAGCCGTCTAGCTCAGTGTAACTATTGCCAGGGTCAGCAAAAAAAGTCGTCAAGATATCTTCGAGATATCTGGCGGCTTTTTCTATTAGTTTATTAGTGTGGTATCAAACCTAACTTCACTATTGACAAGAAAAAAGCCTCCCCATTTTTTATATGAAAGAGGAATTTGTAATAAACATAGTAAGCCCCTATTTGTTAAGAGCTTACTTTATGCTTGAATTCTAGCCCTTTGGCCAGATACTTTTTAATCTGTTTGCTATTTTTCTTGACCAGTGTTTTAGCTGATTATTAAAATTAGGTGCTCGTTTCATTTAAACTCATCTCCTCTTTTGGTGATGAGTTTATTATGTGTCGCTGGTGAAATTTTATGTGTGAACCCATTGATCTCTGGAGCGCCTGTAGTTGCTTCTTATGACGGTTACACCCCTTGCCAGTGCTTTTTTTAATTATTATCCACTTTACGATACATAACACAGGCATTGGACTAATTCATTTATAGATTGAGTCTTTTTAACGCTATGAAGGATATCGCTGAAAGCCCAATTATTATAGAGGGTATGCACTTTAAAAAGGTAATATTATAGGCGCTAAATATGATCTGGATGAGGGCACTTTGAAGTTCATTAATGATTAGAAACTGAAGAACCGCTCATAGCGTTACACCACGAACGGTTCACCTGAGAATTGCCATTTCTGACAACTCTCACCTTGTATTTTTACAATAATTTGAGATTCAAGAAAGATTGTCTTGTGGGGGATTCACTACGGCGCTTCAGATGGCTCTCCCCGATGTTACATCGCTGTAGCAAAGGCCCTTAAGGTTTAAATTTATCTGGGAGTACTTGAGTTAAAGCTTTCTCAATCAACTCCACTTTAGGAATCTTTAACCCACGGTAAGTGTTGTCAAGCCATTGCCAAATAGTCGCATCGATCTGAACACCTAAACCCCGCCTCATAGGAAGAGTCCTCTCTACAAAGTATCCTTCAAGCGCATCTATAAGGGCATCGCTCTTAACGTCAGGCTGTCTCACCGAATAATGCCTCCTTCAAAAACTCAGTATATTCTGGAAAGTTTTTGGTATCCGGAACACCGTCTGTCTGAGCTGATCCGTACCTGATAGTTCTCTTTATAATAGTATCAAATACTGTCACTTCAGTTTCGATAAATGATTTTCTAATTTCCTGCATTATCGTGTTGTGAAGGTTCGTATTCTGGACCATCGTTGCAAGTATACCCAAGACATTTAATTTTTTATTAGTACTTTTCTGAACTTCCCGTATGAACTCAAGCATATCCTCTGCACCTTTTACAGCCATCCCTTCGGGCTGCATCGGTATCACGGCATCAGTTGAGGCATTCAAGGCATTCTTGTTGAAGATGCTAACAGTGGGTGGAGTGTCAATAATAATGAAATCATACTTTGTGTCAATTTGAGCAAGAGCTTGTTTTAAAAGAACATTGGGGTCAGGGTATAGCTCGAGATTAGATAGTGTCTGTACGGTTACCCCAAGTTCTGCAAGGGAACGGTTTGATAGATAAAGATCCACCCCATAGGCCTTTTGCTTAATGTCTTTCATCTGTACCACACCCAGTAACACATCAAACATAGTTTTATTCAACGATTTCCTACTGATTCCGAAACCCTCTGCCAACTGCCCTTGAGGGTCGAGGTCAATGGCTGCTACTTTATATCCTAAATTATGTAGGCCTACACTCATATTTATAGCGGTTGCTGTCTTTCCAACGCCACCCTTTTGAGTGACTACTGATATAACCCTAGCTTTCTTCATGAGTGAGTCCGCAACCTTTTTAGTGTCATCGGAGATATCCTTAACTCTCTTCTCATTAGTGGCTTGCCGCCTTGGAGTAACAACAGGTATATTACTAGCTTTCTGCTCATTAGTGACTCCCCACTTTTGAGTAAATACGGAGATAGGCCTAGCTTTCTTCTCATTAGTGACTCCCCACTTTTGAGTATCAATAGCTATATCCCTGGCTTTCTTCTCATTAGTGGGTCCACCATTTTGAGTGCTAAAAGCTATATCCCTAGCTTTCTTCATGAGTGGATCCCCCATTGGAGTCACATTGAATGTATCCGAGGCTTTTTTCGCTTGAGGCATATTCCTCGCTATCTTCTGACTAGTGGAGTCAGAAGTCTCTTGAGTGACGCCAGGTATATTCCTTGACTTTTTCTCATTATCGGCGCCTAACCATTTTCTCGTATCAACGGATGTATCCGTACATTTTTTTTCGTTAATAACGCCTGACCATTTTTGAGGGTTAGCGGCTACATTCTTTGCTATTTTCTCATCAGTGGCGTCCGAACCTTTTTGAGTGTCAACGGAATTGCCCGCTATCTTCTCATTAGTCCGTCCCGACCTTTTTGGCGTGTCAACGGACCTAAACCTAGATTTTTTCATGAGTGATTCCCCCTTCTCCTTATTTGGTATATTTTACCATAAAATGGGAATGGAATCAATCGCTTATCGTAGCTTGCTTATCATTTGGTAAGAAAATTAATTCACTAACTTACTCATTCTTGTAATAACTAGTTAACTAGTTATTTAAGCGACTATAGACACGTAGATAAAATCCTCATAATCCATCCCAGAATGCTCTAAATACTCTCTTCTCCATCCTAACACTATTTCTAAATGTGGGATTAGATCATCACACTTACAGAATTTACTCTACAGTAATTATTGTTTATATAGAAAGAGCCATGACCTTAAACGATCATGGCTACGCAAAATGCTACTTATTAGTACTATGTTGCTTACTAGGTAACTTTTTGTCTGGATTTCTTTTACCTTGATGCTCCTGATTTTTATTAGCTTTCTCCTGTGCATCTTGTATTTTATCAATGCTTTCCATCAATGACCCTCCTTAACTTTTAAACTTCGTTTTACTTTAACCATACGTTCCAGAAAATATGCTCATGTATTTACCACGTTTATTTTGACTTAAGTAACTCTTATTTTAATTGAAGTGAGTATAGAAGTTTACACCACGCATTGTAGAGTAGAGAAAGCGAATTCCATCTAATTATAACTCGCTAAGCCACTCATTATCGTCATAGGGCTTATCGACCTTATGTAATAGCATTGGACTAATAAACATAATTCCACCTCTGCTGCAAGTCTAACATGAGATAAGCTTACAGTCAGGTGGGAACTGTTAGGTATAAAATTAAGCTGCTGTGAGAAACATATCCGGCTATAAACAACGAAGGCCCTCAGTTGATTAAAGCTGGGGCCTTCGTTGTTTAACGATTACATTAGTGCTTATGAGCTACCCAAAAATCTTAGCAGCGGAATTCCCTCTCTATTGTACTCAAGATCGTTAGAAGGCAATCTGAGGGCTTATATTGTAATATATATCGACCATATATTTCAATGCGTTAGCTCTTTGTTGTCTTTTGAATGTAATCTCCGTATGTGCTTTCTCAGAGTGTCTAAGGGATATGTGAAAAGACCCCTCATTAATTAATATGGGAGGGGTCTTTTATCTTATTTTCCGTGTCCAATTTATTGGTACTTTGCTTTAGAAAAAGTGAGATAATAGCAATAAAGCTGCCCAGTCCCAGTAGATAAGCCTTCCATTTAAAACAACAAATATAATGACCTTTTTCAGTGATTAGTCTTGGAACGCCACTTTGTATTTTCTGTTCTCACTCTAACACTCAAATCTACTGTCATTTATGAATACATTATCTTCATGAACTTGCCATATGTTTCATCGGCAGTAGTCATTAGGGATACTACAATATTAATGATGTTTTCGGGTACAAAATTACCTTCACAATTTATTGAGTACCTTAATGCTACGTTTTTATCAGCGTTTAAGAACATAGCCCCAAACCGTTTTGAAGTATTTACGTCATTAATTAAACGATAACATAAATCTTCTTTTAGTGGATTGTTAAAACTGAACTTTCGCACCCAGATAAACTAGCCGAAAATAAGTATAAAAAAGAGACAAAAAACGATGAAAATCCGCATGAAGCCTCAGTTTTTGGTATAATTAAGTGCTAACCAAAACAACCAAAAAAGAGGTGTTATCATGC
>DASRMG010000258.1:0-3182 GCA_035648035.1 Desulfosporosinus sp.
TGAGGATTCTTTTCTTACTAATCAGCTAAAAACCCTTGAAAAAGCTAGTTAATCATTAATAATCAAAGGGCAACAATCACATTAGGCTACCTGGAAATCACAGAAGCAGCGATTTAGAGGGTGCGAAACTTAAGTAATAAGAAATGGAGGTATAACAAAGATATGAGTAATGCAACTAGTTTGGTGAAGAAAGTTGAACTGAGGAATTCTCTAATTAGTATGATGAATATAGCTTTTGTTGACATTATTTCCGAGTTTAATAAAGAAACAAAAAATAATTTAATGCAGATGGCTCCAGTAGTAAATAATAACAGAAATCCCGAAGGTACTTTCTGTGTAATGATTAATGAAGAGACATATGTTATAACGTTTGAAGAATTAACAGCAAGTCTCAATAAGGGCTATGCGGAGAGCGCTGTAAAGAATACCATCTATCAAGTACTTGAAGATAAAATAAAGGCAGTATAATCTTCTTATTTTGACATTAAAATAACTCTGTTTAAAGTTTAAGCAGGGTTATTTTCAATGTCAAAATGGTCGTTACCTTTATCCTATACGAGGCAGAAACTTCAAAGGCTAAATTGCTGGTGCAGAAAGAGTGAAGCGAATTCTGACAGAAAACAGGTGTGCTTAAACTTGACCAGAAAGGAGGCGAAAGCATGGACCAGCGAATTAACGTGCTCGTGCTTCATAGCAAGGACTCCGTTGGTGTGGCAATTCATCCTCTAAGAGAGGGCGATTGTGCCGTCTATACTTTGGACACCCAAGAAATTGAGTTGCGTATTGTTCAGGATATTCCTCTCTATCACAAAGTCGCGATCGTTAATATGGCTGAAGGTCAAGCGGCTTATAAATATGGTCAAGTCATAGGCAGGACTACGAGCAACATCAAAGCAGGACAACATGTTCATTCCCACAATATGGTAAGTGACAGAGAGAGTTTCGAAGAAATTCGCAGGGGGGAGAAACGGTGAAATTTAAGGGCTATAAACGACCAGACGGTAAAGTCGGCATCCGAAACCATGTCCTAATTCTACCATCCTGTGGGTGTTCAAGTGAAACCTGCCGAATAACTGCAGCACAGGTGACAGGTACTGTTAACGTTATTAATCAAAATGGTTGTGCTCAAGTCAAAGGCGACTTAGAGATTACAAAGCAAGTTCTCGCAGGCCTCGCAGCAAACCCTAATGTGTTTGGAACTGTTTTGATAGGTTTAGGTTGTGAAAATGCTCAACCGGATGATATGGTTGCGCTGATTCAATCGATCACCAATAAACCACTCGTCCGGCTTGTGATTCAAGAAGAAGGTGGAACCATTGCTACAATGCACAAAGCGGTTGTGGCAGCGCGGCAAATGGTGTCGGAGGCATCTCAACAGCAAAAAGAAGAATTTGATATCTCAGAACTGATCGTCGGAACGGAGTGCGGTGGATCAGACCCTACCTCGGGTATTGCAGCCAACCCAGTCGTAGGGAACTTGAGCGACAGACTGGTTGACCTTGGGGCAACATCAGTCTTGAGTGAAACCACGGAATTTATTGGAGCGGAACATATCTTAGCGGCACGAGCAGCGACCCCTGAAATAGGCGAACAAATTTTAAAGATTGTTCAGCGCTATGAGAATCATATTAAAAATGTAGGAGAGAGTTTGCGAGATGGAAATCCGACTCCAGGAAATAAAGCAGGTGGCATTACGACCTTGGAAGAGAAATCATTGGGCTGCATTCATAAAGGTGGACACCGTCCAATCGTTGAAGTCGTCGACTATGCTCAAAGGTTTACTCAAAAAGGTCTTGTCATTATGGATACTCCTGGTTATGACATAGCTTCAGTGACAGGAATGGCTGCTGGTGGTTGTCAAGTCATTGTATTTACAACAGGCCGTGGCACCCCAACGGGTCATGCCATTGTTCCAGTGATTAAAATTACCGGAAATAAAATAACGTTTCAGAACATGTTTGATAATATGGATTTTGATGCAAGTCCTGTCGTTGAAGGGGTAAAGTCTATCGAAGAACTGGGTGAAAGTTTACTAGAAGAGGTCTTAGAAGTAGCGAATGGCAAAATGCCAAAGGCTGAAATACTGGGCTTTAGTGACACAGCCATTAATCGTTTATGTAACTACGTTTAATCTCAGAGAGACAAAATAAAAGGCTGGGCATAGTGATAGCCAATGAAACTTTAATAAGCTCAGCATGGGTACAATCTCACACTATTTATTTCAAGGAGGAAAACATGAAAGAAATTCAATTCTCAATCGAAATAAATGCCGCTAAAGAAAGAGTCTGGACAACTCTTTGGGAAGATATAACATTCCGTGACTGGGCAAATATTATTGATGAAGGCACATATATGAAGGGAGTAATGAAAGAAGGCAATGAAATCCAGTATATATCATCTGTAAATGGTTACGGAGTGACAAGTCTGATAGAAAAACTTAGTCCGAATGAGTTTGTATTATTAAGGCACAGTGCAGACACAAAAGAAAGTGGACTGGTGGAACCGAGAGTTATTCTCTTACCGAAAAAAATGGAGTCACCACATTAAACATTAAAACCGATGTTCCACAAGAACAAGTAGAAACATTTAATATCAGGTTTCCCAGAGCTCTGGAGCGTATAAAAACTCTAGCGGAAAAAATGCAATAAGAATATTTAAAGCAAGCGTTGGTTGAGACCATACACCATCTCATACCAACGCTTTTGTTATTTTGCTCATCAAATATTGAAATAATATGCTGAGTGATTATAGGGCGGGATAAACATAGCTATCCCGATTCAGTTAATGCTTTCGGGGGCAGGTTACTCACCCGTTATGGTGAGCGGTAGCTCCAGAACGGCAAAATAAAGGAAAGGCACCTTACGTCAAATTACGTAGAGTGCCTTTCCTTTGCAAAAATCGGTCCACCTGCTAAGGAAATAAAAAGTTCTCCGCACCACAGAGAGCCTTAAGAAAATTAACCATCTATATTGTACCATAAATGATCTGTGAATTTAAGGGGGATCGTCATGAAAATCTCAAGTTTTTATTAGTCAGAAATTATACTCAATTGTAAAACTTATTTCCACCCCTACTAACCTCACAGGTGGAAGTTAGTCTTGCAAATAAAAGGGTAGCTTTTAGTTGTACAAATTATTATACTCTTATCTGGCTCGGTTGCATGCAGTAATGCCTGCCTGTTG
>DASRMG010000259.1:0-10484 GCA_035648035.1 Desulfosporosinus sp.
TAGCTATCTTAAAAGCATAGCGCATGATACGCTCCGTACCCTGGCGGGTAAAAACTGAAGTTTGGATAGCAACTTCCATAGGGATGCCAACATGTACCCTACCTCCCACTCCAGCATATTCGCCTTCATTATTTTCGCGTACAAAGACCATGTTAATATCATCCGTTCCCTTATATTTCAAAGGTCCGTCGATCCCTGGAAACAATCGTACAGGACGCAGGTTTACATACTGTTGAAAATGCTGTCTGATAGGCGCTAGCATTCCCCAAAGGGTGATATGGTCGGGAACACTTGGATCTCCAACTGCACCTAAGATAATCGAATCAAACGATGAAAGTGTATTCAAAGCATCACTAGGCATCATGGAACCAGTTTCCAAATAATGCTTGGTTCCCCAAGGGAATTCATTAAATTCAAAAGTTATTCTGCCATCCACAGCTGCAACCGCTCTTAGAACCTTAATTGCCTCTCTAGTTACGTCGATACCAATTCCGTCCCCAGGCAGTACTGCAATCTTATAGTTACTCAAAGCTTTCCCCCATTCATATAATTCCCTTTTAATCGTGGATAGGTACTGCTATATCATGCCAACTACACCGCTGCTCGCATATGTGACTGCCTATGCACCTCGCAGGAATAACTTCAAGTTTCATACGTTGTTTGCCCCCTATTGGATTGTGTTAGTCATGACCCTTAGTTTCTCTCTAACCGTTTGGGCAAGGCTTTCTTCACCAGCTCTAAAGTGGAAGACAAAATCTTCTATTGCATGTTCACTTGTCACAGATCTAGCGATCCCAGACATAAATGCGCGGCGTAGTTCTGTATCAACATTTATCTTTGTAACGCCCGCCTTAATTGCCTGCTGAAGTGCCTCAGCGGATAAGCCGGAACCACCGTGCATTACCAGCGGAACGTCCACCGTAGCCCGTATCGCCTCAATGCGCGGATAATCAAGCTTTGGAGTTTCTCGATACCAGCCATGGGCTGTTCCGATGGAAACTGCCAGCCAATCAACCTTCGTTAGCTCGACAAATTCTTCAGCCTCTTCTGTGGTTGTTAGATAGGCATCACTTGCACGTACATTAATATCGTCCTCAACACCCGCTATTTTCCCTATTTCGGCTTCTACCACAACATCCTTCGCGCGTGCTATGTCCACAACCTTCTTTGTCGTCTCAATATTTTCCATCCAAGGCAGTGCTGACCCATCAAACATCACTGAATCAAAGCCTAACTCAACGGCTCTACGAATCTGATCTAGATTACGGCTGTGATCAAGATGAAGATATACTGGCATTGAAAACAGATCCTCATAGGTTCTAGCAATATTGACCATAACCTTCATGTCCAAGTGTTGGAGGGGTTTTTGCCCTAACATCAATAAGACTGGAATTGAGAGCTCCTTAGAAACACTTAACACTATTTTGATCATTTCTGCGTCTTGCACAGTGAAAGCAGCCAGTGCATTCTGTTCTGCACGGGCTTGCATCATTACTTCCCTAACATGTCTTTTCATACTTCTCTCTCCTTATTCTTATCTCCAGGGGTAAGTTGCTTGGCAAGTTCCCATACTCTAATTGCGCTATCTTCATTAGCAAGTGGGTCAACTAATGCTTTCTCCAGCCACTCGACATAACAGTCCGCGATTCCAAATTCGGTAATATAGCGTGAATCAAGCGCCCGTTCTCCTTTGGCAATCTGACTAAACGGGACGGATTGTATAGCACTCTCATCAAGATCAAGACCAGGACCTTTCAACCCAAGCATAACTCCACTATTGCCATGATTCAAGACATCATAGGCTTTCTTGCCTAGGAAAATTGCCTCTTGGCGGTCACGTCTTGATACGGTCCATGTATTGGATCTCTGCAAAACCCCAAGGTTTTCGCTACGACAAGGAATGTATTGCTCTCTTAGGGCATTCGCCAAAAATAATCCTACTCCACCTGGAATTCTATTGCTATCATTTACCCCAATTCTCTGTTCGAATATCGGTACACCGTCGGCATCGTGAACACCTTCACTAACTACAACCATTAGACATGGCTCTGTGTGCAATAGCTTTGAAATTCTTTGCTTAAATTCCTCCAAATTAAAGATTATCTCAGGAAGATAAATTAGAATAGGAGGAAAACCAGGCATTTTTTTTGCTGTAAGACCTGCTGAAGCTGCCAGCCAACCAACGTTTCGCCCCATCACCTCAACAATGCGTACCTTCTCAAAATTTCGCATTGACCAGAGGTCAAAAGCTAATGATCTGATACCCTCCGCAACAAATTTCGCCGAACTAAGAAACCCGGGCGCATGATCTGTACCCCACAAATCATTATCAATCGTTTTTGGGATACCCACAATCTGTACTTCCGGAGTCACAGCTGCTATTTGGTTGGCAACCCACATAGTACCATTTCCACCAATGAGTGCTAGCTGTTCTGTCTTTTCCTCACGCAAAACCTCAGTTATTTTAAGCAATCCATCTGGAGTCATAGGAAATCTCCCTGACCCTAGAACAGCGCCCGGTTGGTGCTTCAAGGCTTGAATATCCCCATCTGTCATTGAGTCCAATTCCATCGTCCAACCTTTGATCATTCCTTCAATTCCATTACGGAAGCCCAGAATGTGGTTATGTTTGCCTTTAGATTTGCAATTTTCAATAAATCCAGCCAAGCTGGCATTTAATACTGAAGTAGGTCCACCCGCTTGAACGATCGCAATACTTCCCATACTTTTCAGTTCACCCCATCTCAATATCATCTAATATCTTCCAATGAAGTTCTATATGCTCGTCCATTTAGTTCATTCAAGTTTGGGCGGCCAACATGTAATGGCTTGAAGTGGCAACACCCCGAGATTATTAATCTGGTAGGACTGATGGCATGGTATAAAAAAATAGTCTCCTTTATTAATTGCCTGTGAAAAGCCCGGACCAGAAAGATTCCCAGTTCCATTAATAATAATCAGAATATGAAATCCCCTATCGCCCTCCATTTCCCAGGAGGATACTATCACTATTGAACGAAGTTCAAAATTAGAGGTATCAGCATAACTAATTAGCCATTGCTCTTTACTATAGCCTGGTAGGTCCTTGATCACACGGGAAAGCATCCTATATTTTTCAAGTACGTTAGTGATGCTAAGTGACTCAAAGTTATAGCAATCTAGGTATTCCTGTAGAGATAGACCTTGAAAAGCGACTTCCTCACCTATTATTACGGCACCGACATTTTTCTCCGCCCTAAGTGTGATATCAGTTGGCTCTTGGATTTCCAAGATCAAATTGCCCGGACCAATGGCATGGGGTACACCAGCCTCTATCAGGTAAACATCACCTTCTTTAACTGGAATTCTGTGTAAACATTGTTCAAGAGCCTCAGAATTATTACTCTTTATCATATCGCTAAATATCTCACGTGATATACCTTCCCGAAATCCTAACAGTATAAATGGCTCAACTCCGTCAATATTCCTCGTTGCAATCACTAGCCAAGCTTCTGTTTTTCCGAAAGGGGAATTAAAGTACTTCTTTGCCAGTGTCTTACTTGGATGGACCTGAATAGGTAGTCTCATAGACGAATCCAGTAGTTTGACCAAAACCCCTGGGTTGCTTCCATATTTTTGATAATGTTCTATCCCCAGTAAATCTTCAGCTTCTTGCAGTAGAATAGATTTCAAGCTTTGCTTTTTGCCTTCGAGTGTTAAAACATCACTAAGACCTTCCTGATCCTTTTGATCTTGGGCACGGTTACTTGCTATCACAGTGGAACCAATCCAATCCTCTGGGAAATGCCCATCAGACTTCCTCCTTTTCCCCAGAAAACTGTCAAGCAAAAAGCCTCCTGTATAAAGACGCGAAACACGGTTTTCTGCTAACTTTAAGGGTTGTCTTTTCAACATTGCGATATTGTCACCTTTCAAGAATGAGTGGAAAATTAATTTGGCTATTTCTATCAACGATACTTAATGTTGGCCACCACTTAGGAACAGTTGTTAACAGTTTCATAGTGTTTTCCGACGTCAGCAAGAAAGTGTCTTCAGATTTAGTAACTTCAACCGTGGGATTCCAAGCTAACATTTGATTAGGCACAATTAATTCACTTTTACCTTCTCCCGCTCTGTATTCTCTGGGCGCATAACCGATTGCCCCTCCCTGGTGATGACGTTTCCATTCATCTGGACAACCGGCAGAGTCATATGCTTTACACCCCTCATCGAAGATAGCCTGGCTGTTTGCGCCTATTTCACTGTGTTTAATTAATGTTTTGTGAACCAGCAAACCAACTTCGTAATAGTGTTTGACAATCGCCGGTAATGTCCCAAAGTAGATTGAACGTGTTAAGGCCATATGCAATCCACCCTTTTCACCGACAACTCCGATAATGGCATACTTATGCAGTTGATTCCTTGTAGGAACTGGATGGCGATATTTTGTCCTTTCATCCGCTGATACTAGCAATACTGCTGGTCTAACTCCATAATACATTAACCTTCTAGAAAGCTCGGCCTGAATTTCAAACTCTGTCTGTCCCGGAACAATACTAACACAAGTAGCAGCTAATTCCCTTGAACATATTTCTGCAAGTTCTTGCGCTCTCTTAATCTCTTCTATTGTTAAACTGTAACGAAGCCTATTAAGCTCAGCACCTAGCACCTGCCAATCCCCCATTGGAATGTCAGTGCCAATTTTCTTATCACCTACAAGATTATTGATCGCCTGTTCCCTACTATCGTACCATTCATAGGTCCAAGGTTCGAAACCCATATCAGGAACCTGTTCCTCCATGAATCTCTCAATTTCATTTTTGGGAGCAACAAGATACTTCCTATCATTGATAATTACGATTGCAGCTGCTCCAGTATCCATGCTTGTCACTACCCTATTATTTCCTCCAGCTGTGAACCATGCAAAATTTATTGCTTTGGACAAACAAATGCCTTCCAAACCAATTTTACCAAGTAAGTTGTGTATTCTTTCTGATTTCTGGGCAATTTCCATTTCCCGCTCATTCATTTTTTCGTCTCCTTTTTATTAGTCCTATAATTCTATCCATTGTCCTTTTTCTGAAGAGAGCAAGGCAGCAGAAATTACTTCCTGACAGCGTAAACCATCATAGAAAGTAGCTCCCCAAGGGGCTATATTTTCTCCTGTAGCAATACAGCGTAGAAAGTGTTCCATCATATGAATGTGGTTATGTTCCCATCCCAAATTATGTCCACGCGGCCACCAATACTTTGCATAATCATGGGCTTCTGGTTCAGTTGCATTGATGGTACGCATCCCTTGCAAATAAAGTGGGTCATCCTTAGTATAGAATTGCAGGTCGTTACCCTTTGATAGGTCAAAAATTATACCGCCTTTGCTGCCGTGAATTTCTATTCTCCACATTGTCTTATAACCAGTGGCAACTTTACTCGCTTCTAGTGTAGCCATTGCTCCATTTTCAAGCTTTAACCATAGCGACGACGCATCGTCCGTCTCTACTGTATGGCTTTCGCCCTCCAGATCACGCCTTTCGTTGATAAACGTTTTATTCCAAGCCATAACCTCCGTAGGCTCAATTTGGAGCAAGAACCGCATCATATCAATAGCATGTGAATTCAGATCCCCCAGTGCGCCTGTTCCTGCCTTACCTTTATCCATACGCCACATAAAAGGGGCTTGTGGGTCGGAAAATCGATCGAGTAAATAATCCGAGCGGAAGTGATAAATGGTTCCAAGTCGGCCTTCGGCAATAATTCGGCGCGCTAATCTCAAGGCTGGCGCAAAACGGTAATTAAAAGCAACTATATTCTTAATACCTTTCGCTTCAGCCTCTTGCGCCTCGCGGTACATCTCCTTCGCCTCGCCTAAATCCATGGCTAAAGGCTTCTCAACTATGACATGTTTACCAGCTTGCAAAGCAGCTATACAGGGTTCTGCATGGACATCATTTGAGCCCGTATTATCAAAAATATCGACGTCTTTGTCGTTGACTAACTTCCGCCAATCAGTGGCCCATTTTTGATATCCATAACGCTTTGCAGCTTCACGGACTTTTTCTTCGTTGCGTCCACAGATACATATTAACTCTGTCTCCACAGGCATTGGATAGAAGATATAATTGGCTTTTTTAAAAGCATTGGTATGTGCTCTACCCATAAAGCCATATCCCAGCATGCCTACCCCAAGTTTCTTTGCCATTTTAGCGTTGCCCCCCGTTTTTTTGTATTTTATGCTTATTTCGTATACCTATCGTAAAAGCTAATATTAAGATTAACCAAGAAAATAAGTTATAAGGTGTCGTTTGGAAAGCCCCTATTCCAAGGGTAGCCAATACTATAAAATTCAAGTTCGACCACGGAACAAGTGCTGCAGCTGCTAATGAAGCTTCTGTCAGATCCCTAGAAAGGTGTTCGCTTTGCAAGCCTGCAGCAATATATTTTTCCTTAAGAAAAGCAGAAGGAACTAAGATAGCAGGAATAACTGCACATGTCATGACTGTTATAATAATGCTCAGCAATGTTCCTGTAGCGGTTACTTTTCCTTTTAAAATTTTTATTTGCATCATTTTTTTTAATAAAAGTTGCATAACCCCAATGTATTGCATCGTCGCAGCCCAAGCTGAAGCCAACAAAACAAGTTCTACCACATTACCAAAAGCTATGACGCCTCCCCGTGTTAAGATCTGAGCTAAGGGAGTACTATGCGTTGTATAGCCAAGGTTCATGACTTTAATAACAGCACTAAAAGATAGACCTTGAACAAATATCGCTATGCTAGACGACAGCAGAAGGTTAATTCCTAAGGCAAGTACAATCGGCACACGGAAAATAATCAGTAAGAATAAGGATGCTACAGGCAAAAGCAGCCAAGGACTAATTACAAATAACTCTTTGAGGCCAATAAAAAGGTAATCCACATTTGGTAAGCTAGCACTGTCGAACAAGAAAACACCATATAAAATATATATTACTTCACACGTAAACAGTACTGGAATTGACCGTCGGACAAATAATTTAACGAGAGTAGAAAGATTACCCCCATTTGTACTTATAGCTAACGCCGATAAATCGCTTAAAGGTGAAATGAGATGCCCTGCTGTTCCACCAGACGTAATTGCCCCAGCGACAAGTGGCATCGGTATCCCTAAGGCGATCCCCACGCTTAGCAAGGCGACACCGATAGTACCAAAGGCAGCTGCATTAGAACCCGTAACTAATGCCATGAGAAAGGTCAGAAAACACGACTCAGCTAAAAATAGCTTTGGAGACAACCAGTGTAGTCCGTAAAACATGAATGTAGGAATAATGCCCGATGCAATCCAAATACCAATTGTGGCACCGACGAGGAATAAGATTAAGAGGGCAAAGCTACATTGACCCATCCCCTTTAATGCCGCTGCTTCGAGCTCATTCCAACTATAACCGAGTCGCACGCCAATCAAGCAGGTCAGAAGTATTCCAAAAATAAATGGCATTTGTAACTGCAAACCCATTTGACTTGCAACTATGAGCGCTAGAATGGTTGGAACAGTAGCACTAAAAGCGTGCAAATACGTAAGTTCACGAGTCATAATTATTCAAATCCTTAATATTGTCACTATTAAAACTCGATGGTCTCAATTTCTAATAAACGCGCCAACTCCTGCAGTTCTTTTACATAATCGCCATAAATAATAATGTAATGATGTTCAACACCTTTATTTAATAGTAGCTGTATTACGGAATCCACGGGTGTTTCTAAGCGTACTGGGATAGTGTTGCCACTATAAAGCATTGGTGCCTCAATGCCAGTTCCTTTACCAATTAAAAGTCTAAAGCTTCCATCATTATTAGGGCTTAGGCGGCAAATCGTTACCTGTCCACCTTTTAAGGGACCGTAAACTGTCAAGGGTACCTTACGATTAGGATGAACTCCAGCTACCGGCTGATACTGAGTTGAGAGCAATGTTCTAGGGCCGTTGCCGCAATGCCAAAAGATCAGCTCGTTTTTCTCTTGATCTCCTGTAACTAAGTCTGCAATGAATGTCGCTTGACCAGATAAGTATTGCCCAATTTGCATGGATACTGCCCCGTTAATATCAGCTTCGCAGGCTGCCACTATTCCGTCATCGTTTAATTGACTAAGCGCAAAACACACAGCTCCACCGTAATTAACCATAAATTCCGGCCAGCATTCCACTGCCACAGCATCTAAAGCTTTGTTGGCAATGACTTCTTTTAAAGCCAAATAAGCATTCACTGATTTTTGAGATGCCTCTGAATCCATTAATTCAATACCCTTTAAATCTCCTATTAAGGGCTTAGCATCGCAAGTAATTTTTTCGGCAAAGTTAAAAACTTCTTGCAAAGAGATATAATCCACTTTTACTCCAAGTATACTTGAGAGAGAAATTTCATTGAAATTTGATGGATAATAGCCGCCAGGTCTATGCCCTACAAGACCTATTCTTTTACCTTTAAGCATGTTAAGCACCGCCGCTGCTTTGAGAAAAGCAATGACATCAGCACACACTTTTGTAGAATCTGGATTCCCGTAAACTCCTTTAAATTTTCTGCCGGCAGCGGTTAATGCATGTGCCGCCAAGTTCAGTCCACAGAAGGAATTAAGACTTAGCCGTTCTCCCGTTGGTTCTTCTTTGAAGGCCCAGATCAATATTGGCAACTGAAGGGTATTCGTCAGAGTAAGAATCAAAGAGGCATCCGTAAAGGTACCTTGAACAATGACGACTGCGTCTAATGGCGATTTATAAAGAATAGTGGCAACCTCAGAAGCATCCGCCTCAACCATGATTGGTTGATTAATTATTTCTACTTCAATACCTGCTTGTTGTATGATTTCGGAAACGGATTGGAAATATTTAGTGGCTAATGAGATCTCGAACTGGGGACGGCCCAGCATAACTAGACCTACTTTATTGATTGCATTCTTCAATTTTGTTTCATCCCTTCATTTAGTTGCAAACTAGTTGCAAACTATCCTTTAGTATTCAGAATATTTTCCTTAAAGTTAACCTTTGACCCCTCCACCAGTGAGCCCTTCTACCAGAAAGCGTTGCAATAGTATGAAGATTATTATAACTGGGATGGTCGAAATAAGGCAGGCCGCCATCATCCCGCCCCAATTGTGTTTAAAAGCACCTGTGAAAACCAAGACTAAACCTGCTGGTAATGTTTTCATAGTAATATCGTTAGTAAGGACCATAGGAAACAATAAGTTATTCCAAGCATCTAAGAAAGCAAATATTCCTGTGGCCACAATGCCTGGAGTGGTCAGCGGTAGTACTACTTTCCACATAGCTTGAAGACGAGTACAACCATCTACCATGGCCGCTTGTTCAAGCTCAACGGGAACCGTGTCTACGAATCCTTTGATCATCCAAATTCCAAACGGCAATGCAAATGAGGTAAAAGCGATGACCATCCCAGTATATGTATTGAGTAAATGGGTTTTATTATATAATACATATAATGGTGCCAACATAACTACTAGGGGAAACATTTGTGTTATTAAGACACTGACTAAAATTTTCTCCCTAAATCGAAATTTCAGCCTCGATAAGGCGTAACCAGATAAAGTAGAAAGCACAATAGTTACAACTACTGTCAATAAAGCAGTGAGAAAACTGTTGTAGAAAAACTTTAAGATCGGTGTAGCCGTGGAAAACAAATTAGCGTAATTTTCAAGGGTTGGATTAGCTGGCCAGAAATCGGGCGGTAACTTAAAGACATCCATATTAGTTTTAAAGGAAGTAGAAATCATCCAGTAAATCGGAAAGAATGTCCATAAAAGTAACAATGCCAATGTTGCACCGATTGTAATTGTCCAGCCTAACGTAAACTTTCTACGGAACATTACTAAACCTCCCTCATTAAAAAGCAATTAAAGTTCATCTTGTTTGTAGAGTATTTTCACATAAATCATCGATATAGCCAACAAAACGATACACCACACGATTCCTATTGCCGAAGCATAACCAATATTGAATTGTTCGAAAGCTAACCGGAAAATATAGATAACAAGCGTTGTCGTGGAATAGACAGGCCCTCCTCCTGTCATTGTATAAATAATCGGAAAGTTATTGAAGTTCCTGATGACCATAAGCAAGCTGGTTATTACCATGATACCTTTCAAATATGGTAATGTTACATGTCTAAATTCCTGCCAACGGCTTGCCCCTTCACAAATAGCCGCTTCTTTAACATCCATTGGAATAGACTTAAGCCCTGCGGAAAACATTAGAATATAGAAAGGAACCTGGTTCCAAATATTTGCTATGATAACAGCGATCATTGCTAGCTGCGCCTGCATCAGCCAAGGAAGGAATTTTTTAATGATTCCAGCGTTTTGTAGAATTACATTAGCCACACCAATTTCTACATCAAACATCAACATAAACAGAAAGCCAACTATTACTCCTGGAATAACCCACGGTAACAGTAAGAAACCTCTCAGCCCTGAGAATTTCTCTGGCAGTTGATCAACAACAATAGCGCCCCATAACCCT
>DASRMG010000260.1:0-7232 GCA_035648035.1 Desulfosporosinus sp.
ACAATGATCATAACACGATGTTTAGCGATAGAGGTCTAACGTGTCAACTAATTAATCTGAACAATATGGTGTGAGTTATCAAAGAACGTTCGAGTTGGGTTTGAACCATCAACCCTAGCTCTATCTTACAAGGAGGAAAAATAGTTAGGAAGGAGATCATGATTGTGAAGAGTTTTAAAGACCTATCCTCATCAGACAGAATGTTTCTCGGTATACTTGCGCTCATCGCCATTGGAATGTCCTTTATTTACATGGGCAAAGGCGCTACAACCTCTGCGCAAGTATTGACTAAGACTGCCCAAACAACCCCTGCGTCGTCCTCAGCAACAAAGATTGGTGCTTTGGAAAAAGAATTAGAAAGTAAACTAGAAGCCAATTTATTGCAGATGGAAGGGGCCGGTAAGGTACAAGTATCGGTCACCTTATCAACGGGCCTGAGAAGTGAGTATGCACAGAATGAGAACACGACGAGTCGAACAACAAAGTCAACAGATAATTCCGGAGGCGTTCAGGAAACGAAGGAAGTCACGGAAAACAATCAATTGGTGATGCCTGCAGGGGCAACCATCCCTGTTATGGTCATGGAAGATCGTCCGGAGGTAGCGGGTGTTCTAATTATTGCGCAGGGCGCGAGTGACCCAAAGGTCAGAGAGGAAATTCATAACGCAGTACAAACGCTGCTCAGTATACCCACTGCCAACATTAAAGTCGTGCCGATGGGAGGCTCTTAAGGCATGTTTAATTATCGAGTTAAGCGACCAATCATCCTGTTTTGCGGACACAAATCTAAGCTTTGGCTGGGAGGACTTGTGTGTTTGGTCTTGATCCTTGGGGGACTTGTGGTCTATCTTGTAAAGGCGGTATCACCGAATCATTTTCCAGCCCATTCGAGTTATCCAGTCAGTGCATCCGCTGGGGAGAGCGCGATTATGTTTGAGGTTGAAACACTAAAACCTAATAATACCGGCGAAAACTATTTTGTGAATTACCGCTTGAAACGAAGCCAGTTTCGCGAGGAGACAAAAACGATGCTCTCGGAGTTGCTAAACTCATCCGTCGATAAAAGCAAAGAGGAAGCTCAAGAAAAATGGCTTGAACTCAGTACGAAAATACAGAAAGAAGGAGAGATCGAGAATCTCCTCAAAATCAAAGGGTTTCAAGATACTGTGGCAGATGTCTTTCCGCAAAATGTCACCGTCATCATTTATGCCCCTAGCTTATTACCCAATGAGGTGAGTATCATTCAAGATATCGTCGTCCGAGTCACAAAAGTTAGATTGGATAAGATCAAAATATCTACCAAAAAATAGTTAAATGTTTTTATAATATGCAGGAATTTGATGTTATCAGGTCGAACATATAAAATTGTGGATAGGACTAAAGTCCCAGTTGGGAGAGTGAGAGCACAGAAGATGAGGAAAATTCTGATTGCTGATGATGCAAGCTTTGTACGTTTGATGATTCGTCAGATTCTAACGCGTGGGGGTCTATTAAACATCGTAGAGGCCGAAAACGGTAGAGAGGCTGTGGAAAGGTTTATATCAGAGAAACCAAATCTGACAATTATGGATATAACGATGCCAGAACTTGACGGCTTGGAGGCTCTTTCTGAAATCTTAGTCTTAGACCCTTTGGCGAGGGTCATTATGTGTAGTGCAGTCGCCCACGAAAGTATCGTTTTAGAAGCTTTAAAACGAGGCGCTCTGGACTTTGTCGTAAAACCCTTTCGACCAGATGATCCGCTCCTAACGGTTGTAAAATACCTCCCTTAGCAATTATTTCTATAGTACGCTAGTTTTATTAAGCTGTCGCCTCTCAGTGGCAGCTTTTTTCATCTGTCATAAAATACAGTATACTTACGATCATGTCGTTGATAATCGCACCCCGCACCCATATAATAAATATATGTCCTATTTTAAATGACAAAAAAATGCCCATTGCAGGAGTTTATAAACAATGGGGAGAATACAGAGAGGGGTAAAGGCAAGTGAAACCAGTTAAGATTACGGATACAACTTTGAGGGATGCTCACCAAAGCCTTTGGGCCACTCGGATGCGTACTGAAGATATACTGCCAATTGTAAAGGAATTGGATGACGCTGGATTTTACTCGCTAGAAGTTTGGGGAGGAGCCACCTTTGATGTCTGCTTGCGCTTCTTAGGTGAGGATCCTTGGGAGCGGTTACGCCAGGTCAAGAGTCTTGCCAAAAAGACGCCCCTGCAAATGTTATTACGGGCCCAGTCCTTAGTAGGGTATCAACACTACCCTGATGACGTCGTTCGAGAATTTGTGGCACTGAGTGTAAAAAATGGGATTGATATTATCCGTATTTTTGATTCGCTGAACGATGTTAGAAACATGATTGTTCCGATGGAAGCCGCTAAAGCTGCAGGTGCTCATGTTCAGGCGTCTGTTGTCTATACCATAAGCCCAGTTCATACGATAAAACACTACTTAGAAACAGCCACAGCCCTGTGTGAACTAGGTGCAGACTCAATCTGTATAAAAGACATGGCAGGCTTGCTAACCCCGTACAAGGCTTATGAATTGGTCTCATTGTTAAAAAAAGAGTTAGGGATCATGATTCATTTACACAGCCATTACATTGGGGGTATGGGTGTACCCGCGTATTTAAAGGCAGTTGAAGCAGGGGCTGATGTGCTGGACACTGCGAGTGTCCCTCTAGCTTTTGGTGCGAGTCAACCACCCGTAGAAACAGTGGTTAGGGTGTTACAAGAGACGAAATACGATACAGGTTTGAATTTGCGTCATCTGTTCCGTATTGCCAAGTATTTTGAAGATTTACGGAAAAGCAGAGGATTCGAACGTGGTATTACTCGGATTACAGATATGAGAGTGTTTGAGCATCAAGTTCCGGGCGGTATGATCTCCAACCTAGTCTCTCAGTTAGAAGAGCAAGGGGCTTTGGAGCGCATCCATGATGTACTGGAAGAGATCCCCAAGGTCCGGGCGGAATTAGGTTATCCACCGTTGGTCACTCCAACCAGTCAAATCGTCGGGACGCAAGCCGTATTAAATGTTCTCTCTGGGGTAAGATATAAATTAATACCGGGTGAAGTAAAAGCCTACGTGCGTGGTTTATATGGTCGTCCCCCATCCCCGATTAACCCGGAAATCCAGAAGAAAATTATTGGCGACGAGGTACCGCTGACCGTTCGACCTGCTGATATACTCGAACCCGGTCTAGCCAAGGCCGTGCGAGAAAGTTCTGAATTGGCACGTTCCCCAGAAGACGTCATTAGTTATGCTATTTTCCCTCAAGTGGCCAAGAAGTTCTTTGAGGAGAGAGAAGCTGGCGTTGTGGTAAAGAAAGAAACCAAAGCAATACCAACAGCATTATTGTCTAAGGAGGATTCTAAATTGAATTTACAAGAAATTAAAGAATTAATTAAGATTATAGATGAAACTGAAATTAGCGAATTGAATCTTGAAAGCGATGGCGTGAAAATATCCATTCGCAAAGGGCCAAGTGCAGGTGCAGCAGTTCCAGCGATTGCCTCCCCACGTCTGGCAGGGCTGGAACCAGCTGTCGCCCAAACGACGGCTCCAGCCGCTGGTATTGAAGCGTCTGCCAAAGCTGCAGAACCAGTGGTTGCGGAGAACACAGAAACGATTACTTCTCCTATGGTAGGAACGTTTTATAGCTCCCAGTCTCCAGAAATGCCGGCCTATGTTACTGTAGGCCAGCCGGTTAAAGTTGGGCAACCGGTTTGCATTGTTGAGGCCATGAAATTAATGAATGAAATTGAGGCAGAGATAGAGGGCACGGTCCTTCAGATTCTTGTTGAGAACGGTCAACCTGTCGAATATGGTCAACCACTATTTGTAATAGAACATAAGGAGAAATAGCATGTTTAAGAAAATCTTGATCGCGAATCGCGGGGAAATTGCCTTGCGCGTGATTCGGGCATGTCGCGAGCTGGATATTGAGACTGTTACTGTTTTTTCTGAGGGTGATCGAGAAGCTTTGCACGTCAAGGCCGCGGACGAAGCCATTTGCATTGGTCCTGTGCCAAGTGCCAAGAGTTATCTGAATATCCCCAATATTATTAGCGCGGCGGAATTAACAGGGGCTGATGCCATTCATCCTGGATACGGTTTCTTATCCGAGAATGCCCGGTTTGCGGAGATATGCGAATCCTGCAATATTGCTTTTATTGGGCCATCCCCTAAAATCATTGAATCCATGGGAGATAAGGCCATGGCGCGAAAAACTATGATTGAGTGCGGTATTCCAGTGGTTCCCGGTTCTAAAGATATTATCAAAGATGTCGATGCCGCTGGGGAAATTGCGGACGAAATTGGATATCCTGTTTTGATTAAAGCGTCAGCAGGTGGCGGTGGAAAAGGAATGCGAGTTGCTCAGAACGCTAAAGAATTAAAAAAATCGATTCAAGCAGCCCAAAACGAAGCGCAGGCGTCCTTTGGTAACTCTGAGGTTTATCTAGAGAAATACGTGGAAGAACCCAGACACATAGAGTTTCAGATATTAGGCGATAAATACGGTAATATAGTCCATTTGGGGGAGAGAGATTGTTCGTTACAACGTCGCCATCAAAAACTATTAGAAGAATCTCCCTCGAGTGCGATAACCCCAGAGTTAAGAGCTGAAATGGGGGCAATGGCGGTCAAAGCAGCCAAGTCTGTGAACTATTCCAATGCCGGGACCATTGAGTTCTTATTGGATCGTCATGGGAAATTTTACTTCATAGAAATGAACACGCGGATTCAGGTTGAGCATACGGTCACAGAGCTGGTAACGGGGCTTGATTTAGTCAAGGAACAGATTCGCTTAGCAGCGGGTGAACACCTGGGCTTCACTCAAGACGATGTTCAAATTCGCGGTTGGGCCATTGAGTGCAGAATCAATGCAGAAGACCCAGATAGGAACTTCATGCCTTCACCTGGGATGATCAAGACCTATCATGTTCCTGGTGGGCCAGGCGTACGAGTTGACAGCGCAGCTTATCAGGGATATACGGTCCCTCCCTACTATGATTCAATGGTGGGGAAACTATGTGTATGGGGTATCACACGGCAGGAGGCTATCGCTCGTATGAAGCGAGCCCTGGAGGAATTTGTCATTGAAGGGATTCACACGACGATCCCCTTTCATTTGAAAGTGTTGGACAATGCCTTCTACCGCCGCGGAGAAGTTTATACTAATTTTATCCAGCGCCGTATTTTAGGTGAATAAAACGCGTCATTCGTGGTTCGTGGTTTTAAATTTTGAACCACGAACCACGTTCTCTGATATTTGCCTTTGCTAGATCAGCCTTTATTTGGTATAATAGCACCATAATATTGGACAACGAAAACTTACTATAAGTTGAATTATCTGAGAAAGTTCGTTATTCTAACTAAGAACCACGAACATCGAACGACGAACGTCGATTTAGGGGGGATGACATGGAAAGCTTGGGAACGGATAATTCCCTGGGTTCTATTAGGATTGCCGATGAAGTCGTTGAAGTGATTGCTGGATTAGCTGCGTCTCAAGTTGGGGGAGTCGTTGGCATGAGCGGGGGTCTTGTAGGCGATCTCGCGAAAATGTTAGGGAGAAATAAAAACCTGTCCAAAGGGGTCAAAGTTGAAATCGGCGAACATGAGGTCGCTGTAGACCTCTATATTGTGGTGGAGTATGGTGTATCAATTCCTGAAGTCGCATTAATTGTACAGGAAGCGGTGAAAGAAGCCATCGAAAGCATGACCGGACTTAAGGTCGTAGAAACAAATGTTCATGTGCAAGGCGTCAATACTAAACCAGTCACGGAGACCAAAATCATGGAAGAAGACTTTCGTCTAAAGTAGCATCGGCCCCCCCTGGATAGCCAGGGGGGGTTTCTGAAAGAGGGAACGATAAATGTTGGCCTATGCTTTAGGACTCACCTTAATCCTAGGGGCTCTTTGGATATTAGCCATGGCCATAGGGTGGGAGCTTCCTTATAATCTGCTTGCCTATGGGCTTGGGTGGCTAAAAGCAAACCCCTGGGAAAGTATCGTTATAGCCGCTGTTTTACTCTTACTGGGATTACTTTTGTTTGCACGACCGCGCAAAAGCACGGATCGTTCGTTTCAAACTTCTTCCAAAGGGGGAAATGTGAGAATTTCTCAGGATGCGTTACAGGAGATTATTGCGCGCAGTGCTACGGCGTTGCCGGGCATCTTGCAGGTTAAATCCCACTTAAAAGAGAGAGAAAATGGACTGATCATTATGATCTCTTGCCAATTTGAGCAGGGTGAACGCATTCCACGAATTTCCGAGGAACTTCAGGCCAAGGTCAAAGAGGATGTCGAGCTTTATACAGGTATTATGGTGACAGAGGTGAAAGTACTGGTGCTGCGTTTGGAGAAAGCCCCTGTAAAACGCGTCCGATGAGTGAGTTCTGGACGAAAGTTAGAGAGAAGATGTCTGGGTCTTTGATTTGGACGATTGACAATCATCCCGGCAAACTCATTGGAACATCTCTAGGATTATTTCTCGGTTTGCTCATGGTGACACTGGGCTTTTGGCGTACCCTGGTATTAGCCTTATTCATGACTCTGGGATTTGTGTTAGGAAAAAGACAAGATGATCATGAATCGATTACAACCTGGTTCGAAGAAAAATTCAATAAGTATTAGGAGGAATTTCCTTGAGCCGAAGATTAGCCCGTGAAACAGCCTTGCAAGTACTATTCGAAAGGGACTTGACAAAAGAAACGCTGAATACTGCTGAGATAGTAGAGCGTTGGGCCTCGGAATTTGCAGTTCCTGAGCCTAGTAAAATTTTCACCCAGGAACTCGTGGATGGAACGATTGCTCATCTGGAAGCCATCGATCAAACGATTGCTTCAATTGCTGAGGACTGGACCCTTGGCCGTATGGCAAACGTGGACAGGAATGTCATGCGTTTAGCGACGTATGAGATTCTTTTCTGCCCAGATATTCCCGGAAGAGTGAGTCTCAATGAAGCGATCGAATTAGCGAAGAGATTTGGGGGAGAAGAATCGGCAAAGTTCGTGAACGGAATTCTTGACCGGGTCGTCGCTAATGTCGCGGAAGTTGAACAAAAAGAGCCCATAAGCAATAAAATGGACCCTATAAAGTAGACAGTTAAAAAAGAGGCCTACTCGGCCAAAAATTAACTGACTCTATTTTATAGGGTCTTTTTTGTTATACTTAATACATCCAGTTAGGAGAGAGATGCTATGGGGAGAAATTATTTTAC
>DASRMG010000261.1:0-4858 GCA_035648035.1 Desulfosporosinus sp.
CTGATATATTGTTATTTATTAACGGTATTCCATTTGTGGTTATTGAACTTAAAAATCCTATTGACGAAAATGCCACTATTCGCAAGGCATACGACCAAATTGGAACATATAAGGCTGTTATTCCCTCGCTCTTTACATATAATGAGATTTGCATTGTCTCAGATGGATTACATGCGAAAGCGGGATCTCTCACGGCTCCATATTCCCGGTTTTCTTCTTGGAAAACAAAAGATGGAATAAATGAGGCGGATAAATTTGAAGATGAGCTGTGCATACTTATTCGTGGAATGCTAAATAAAGAGACCGTTTTAGATTATATTAGAAGTTTTGTTACCTTTGAAAAGACCAAGGCAGAAGATAAAAAGACAAAGGTCATTAAAATTGAAACGATAAAGAAAATAGCGGCTTATCATCAGTATTATGCAGTCAATAAGGCGGTTAATAGCACCATTAATGCGGCGAATGAAGGCGGCAATAAAAAAGCGGGTGTTATTTGGCATACGCAGGGTGCTGGCAAATCTTTATCAATGGTTTTTTATACTGGAAAGTTAGTTGGACAACTAAACAATCCTACCATAGTAGTAATCACTGACCGCAACGATCTTGACGACCAGCTTTTTGATACTTTTGCGAGCAATAGTGATTTATTTCGTCAACCGCCACAGCAAGCAGACAGTTGCGAAAGATTGAAGGAACTCCTAAAGGTTGCATCAGGAGGAGTAATATTTACAACAATTCAAAAGTTTATGCCGGACGATGATAAGTCAGTTTACGAGGTGTTATCAAAGAGGGATAACATTGTAGTAATGGCTGATGAGGCACATCGTACCCAATATGGATTTGATGCAAAACTTAGAGACGTTAAGGATGAAAACAAAAATGTTATAGGGCAAAGAGTGGCATATGGCTTCGCAAAATATATGCGAGATGCTCTTTCAAATGCAACATTTATTGGTTTTACAGGTACTCCAGTAGAGAAAAAAGATGCGAATACGCCAGCTGTATTCGGTGATTATATTGATATTTATGACATTGCTCAAGCGGTAGCAGACAAGATTACAGTCAAAATCTATTACGAGAGTCGTCTTGCGAAAGTTAATCTATCTGAGGACGGAAAACGTCTTATTGAAGAGTTTGACAGGGAGCTTGATGAAACGCAGGAAATTGATGAAGCACAGCAGGCAAAAATTAAATGGGCAAAACTTGAAGCAATAGTTGGCAATAAGGATCGAATTGTAAATCTTGCAAAGGATATTGTTTCGCATTATGAAAGCAGACAAGAGGTATTCATTGGTAAGGCGATGATAGTAGCGATGAGTCGTAGAATTGCTGTTGACTTATATGAAGAGATAATAAACTTACGTCCTGAGTGGCATAGTAACGATTTGGACAAAGGTGTAATAAAAGTTGTTATGACTGCTGTTAGCTCAGATGGGGCAAAGATGCAAAAGCATCATACCACCAAACAACAAAGGAGAGCACTCTCTCTGAGAATGAAAGATGAAAATGACCCTCTCAAAATTGTTATTGTACGTGATATGTGGCTCACTGGTTTTGATGCACCATGTTTACATACAATGTATGTTGACAAACCGATGAAAGAACATAATTTAATGCAGGCAATAGCAAGGGTTAATCGTGTTTTCAAAGACAAGCCTGGCGGATTAATCGTTGATTATATTGGCATTGGAACTAATCTTAAAAAAGCACTTGATTTCTATGCGGACAGTGGCGGCAAGGGGATGCCTGCTGAAACACAAGAAAAAGCAGTTGATATTCTCCTTGATAAATTGGAAATAGTCCGTCAGCTGTTATTTGGATTTGATTATAGCGGTTTCTTTTTGTCTGCTATAAAAGACAAGCTGTCGCTTATTCTTCGCGCGGAGGATTTTATACTTGGGTTGCCAGACGGTAAAATGCGTTTTATTCGTGAAGTTACTTTATTAGGGCAAGCTTACGCACTTTCTAAACCACATAAAGCAACAGCGGACAATGCAGAAGAGATTGCGTTTTTTGGCGCAGTTAAGGCTAGACTGACTAAATTTGAAACAGACAGGGCTGGGGGCAAAGAAAGCTATGAAACGGTTATTAAAAATATTGTTGATACCGCTCTTTACAGCGAAAAAGTAGTTGATATTTTTGATGCGGCAGGTCTTGCAAAGCCTGAAATATCCATTTTATCAGAGGACTTTCTATTAGAAATACAAGGTATGAAATATAAGAATGTTGCAATAGAACTTCTTAAAAAACTTTTGTCGGATGAGATAAAGATTCGCTCAAGGCACAACATTACTAAGTCCAAATCACTCATGGATATGCTGGACGGAGCACTAAAAAAATACCAAAACAATCTCCTCTCCACTGCTGAAATCATCGAGGAGTTAATCCGTATAGCTCGTGAAGTTAAAGCGGCAGACAAGCGGGGCGAGGCTTTAGGGTTAAATGAAGATGAGCTTGCTTTTTATGATGCCCTTGAAACGAGTGACAGTGCCGTTTCAGTACTTGGAGATGAACAACTGCGAAAAATTGCTCGGGAGTTAGCAGAAAAAATAAAACGCAATGCAACGATTGATTGGACAGTTAAGGAAAGCGTGAGAGCTAAGCTTATGGTATTAGTTCGCCGCACACTCACAAAATATGGTTACCCTCCGGATAAGCAAGAAAAAGCGATTCAGATTGTTATGAAGCAAGCTGAAAGCTTGGCGAATATTTGGACAGAACCCACTGTGGCATATGAAATAAATAGTTATCATAAAAAATCAGTTGCCGCTGAGGAAAAAAGCAAGTATGAATAAGAAGTACATATACAAAACACTACAGTTTAGGAGGTCTTAATATGGCTGGTAAGTTTGAATGGCGAAAATTTTCAGAGGTGAACCTTGATGACCATTTCTTTGATGCACTTAAAGCGGATTATGAGGAATTTCCAGTTTGGTTTAAGAAAAAAAGTAACGCGGGAGAGTATGCCCTTGTTTTTAATGATGAACAAGGTGTCGGTGCTTTTGTATATCTTAAAAGAGAAAACGAGGCTATTCAGTTAATGGATAAAACATTACCGCCCATACCTCGTGTAAAAATTGGAACACTACGATTGGCTGAGCGGTTCAGAGGTATGCGACTTGGAGAGGGTGCATTGGGTGTCACTCTTTGGAAATGGCGTGATGATAAAGCTGAGGACATTTATGTTACTGTCTTTGAAAAACATTCTGAATTAATCAGTCTTTTTGAGCGATTTGGGTTTGAATGTGTTGGTATGAATAGTCGTGGAGAATGCATATATTTAAAAAGTCGTAGCAAAATTGATTATAGTGACCCGTATAAAGCTTTCCCATTTATTCGAGCTAGCTTTAGCAAAGCAGGGTTACTGCCCATATTTGAGAGATTTCATGATAGACTGTTCCCTTATTCTGAGTTAAAAATCAGAAAGCGTGAGATTGAAGAGGAAACAGCCGGCAATGGTATAACGAAAGTCTACATAGGTTCACCTTATACAGCTATGCACTATGAAGTTGGGGAACCGGTGGGTATATATAGAATTTACAATGGCGAAGGAGCCAAAACTTATAGATCGACAGTTACATCTTATTGCACTATAGCAAAAATCGATATAATTAAAAATAATGGTCAAGCGACTATGAGTATTTCAGATTTTGTTAAGAATGCAGGTAATAAAACTGTTTTTACAACCGATGAATTAACCGAGATATATAATGGCAAAAGTAATGTTGTAATGATTGAACTGGTTTATAATGGCTTCTTTGGAAAAGGTCACAATGTAATACACAAAAATCTTAATGAACAGGGATTATTTACTACTTATCCGTATAGTATAGAGTATACAAAAGACCAGTTTATTAAAATATTAGAAATGGGTGATGTAGATGTGCAAAATGTTATTATCGATTAATCCAGAACATGTAGAAAATATTTTGAATGGCAATAAGCAGTTTGAGTTTAGAAAAATCAAGTGTAAATCAAGTGTTGATAAGATTGTTATATATTCCACCTCTCCTGTAATGCGTGTGGTCGGCGAAGTTGAGATTTTGGAAGTAATAGTAGATACTCCTGATGAAGTTTGGGAACTTACTGCCGAATTTTCAGGGATTACAAAGCATTTCTTTGATATGTATTTTGAGAATAAAGAAAAAGCCGTAGCCTATAGGCTTGGCAAAGTGAAAAAATATAAAGAACCACTGAAGCTTATGGATTTTGGGATTAGCTTTGCACCGCAGTCATTTGTATATATTTAAGATAAATTCAAGCAGAGTATTGATTTATACTTAAACCAGACCACCAATTAACGAATAGAATTGACCACCTACGATTGCAGGTATATCTTTTTTTCAGACATATAGGACGGTGCCAGACAGTGCGGCCGAGCAAGGTCGTATCATATAGTGGGTGGGAGTCCCATCGGGTAAGGAAGACCAACCGCCAGTAGTTAGTCTTGGCGCTTGCCAGGTAACTGGCAAGTTTAAGCGTAGACAAACAAGATAGTAGGCCGAAAACTGAAAAGTTGAAGTGATTGATCCACGTAATACTAAATAGGAAGGCAGATGCCGCTGTCTGGGCAGAATGCAATATTGTGACCAACGTTAAGGTAAGAAAGTCGCAACTTCCTCGGGGTCGGAGAGCTCGGCATGCTATACAATAATATGATACGGGAACTCGGGAGACCCTAATGCTCTTTAGATTGAAATCTGGAGAATATAGAACTGCTCAGGTATCCTCAAACAGTAATGTGAAGTATGATCTTGTTGGAAAAGTGGTCGCTGAAACAGGGCTAACACGTGCAGCTGTTGTGCGTATTCTTCAGGGTATCGAGAAGGCCGTGTTTGATCAGTTTAAAGACAATTCG
>DASRMG010000262.1:0-4082 GCA_035648035.1 Desulfosporosinus sp.
GAAAGCAATGCTGCATTCATCTACCAACTACAATCAATACCAAACGTACAAGACAATGGCTGAATTAGTGGAATTTTATGGATTAAACAAAAAACATTTAGCAATCAGTAAAGCAGCTGAGTACTTATTTTCATTTCAGACAAAAGAAGGCGAATTCAGGGGTATGTATGGTAACCAGTATAGTCCCAACTACAGTGCAAGCATAACAGAATTTTTGATAAAAGCAGGGTATAGCGACGACATAAAAATAAAGAAATCACTAAATTGGCTGCTTGTTATGAGGCAGGATGATGGGGGATGGGCTATTCCACTTAGAACCAGAAAGAAAGAATTAGAAGTTCTAAATGATAAGGAAACAATTGAGCCGGATAAAACTAAACCCTTTTCACACTTGGTTACTGGTATTGTGCTAAGACCCTTTTCGCTAATGACTGAATATCGAAAGACTGTAAGGGATGCAATGCTGTTGCTGGCGGAGAGGGTTTTTACCAGAGATAAGTATCCAGATAGGATCGGTGTTGAATATTGGACAAAATTTACTTTTCCGTATCATTGGACGGATATACTATCAACGTTAGATACACTGACACTTCATGGAATTTATGATCATCCAAAAATCAGTGAAATAATGCAGTGGTTTAAGACTCATGAACAAGGTAATGGCGTATATGATGTAAGAGTTATGGCTGGAGCTAAGTACAAGGATGTCAAATACTGGATAACCTTACGATATCTAGATGTGCTAAAAAGATTCAAAAATTAAAAGAAACGCAGCTTCGCTCGGCGACTAAATCTATTATATAAATGCCAGTGAATTGTGGAGGGGCATTAAACATTTTTGGATATTCCTCACTTCTGTTTTGGATCTTCTAGACTAATACAGTTCTGGAGCTTTCGGATAGGGTTTAGAATCATTACTGCACTCATAGCAGTTCTAAACGATCTCGTTCTTCGTAGCCAGAAAAGACCTATCTGATAGCAGGTAACGAGGAATATGTTCTTCTTTTAATGTTTAGAAATTATCCATTACGATATTTCTTAGTTTCTTGTGTCTTGACAGGAATTTTATAGTTTTCTTCGTTGTTATAATTATTTGAGCATCCAAAAGTCTGGTTACAACTAATCCTGTAATGAAGATTGGAATAGTAATAATGATATTCTGCACAAGAGTTAGAGAACCAAAATACAGGATTATTGGAAGAAAAATACATGCGGCTACCATAGCCAACAGCAAAGAACGTATGGTAGAGTAGAGCCTCTGTAGCCAAGTTATAAAAATCAAGCCTTTTACAACATCTTTTTTTTCGATATCACAAGCGCCGCGTTTGCTTGCACTATCGACGTCATTAAGCATTCTTTTAATAAATTTGACGTCAGCTAGTTGTGAAATAGATTTGGCAAAAATAGATTTTGTTGATTCAGAAGAAGTGTCCTCTTGAAGTTCCAACAAGATTATTTGTGCGATTTCTTCAATTCTGTTGTCTTTATCTATATTTGTCCATACTTCAGTCATTTTTCTTATTCCCCAGTAAGTTATCACACACAATAGATGCTATTGAACCAACTTTCTTGCTGCTAAAACAAAGCGAATATTGACTTTATAGCGGCATTGGATAAACGTACTATACTAATGAAATAATCCGCAATTATACGCTGCATTTTTGTCTTTTCTAATTCTCTCCTAAAAAACAACAAAATAAAATATGGAATAATTGCTCAAAAAGGCGAATACTCTTATTTATTAAAGGTCCTGATCTAACTAAGAGCAGAAATATTTTAAGCAAAAGAAAAAGTCTAAAGTTTTGTTGCAAAAAAATAGCTGCAACTCATTATTCGCTTTGTTCTTTCTTCTTGATTGTAACGGAAAAAGCTACATCAACTTTAACTGCGTCTTTTTGACTTTCAACACTAAAACGCCAAGAATCAGTCTCAATTTTCATATCCTTGGTTAATGAAGCAAGAGTGTCTTTAAATTTAGTAGCTGCCTCTTTGATTTCGTCAATTTTTAATTCTGTTTCATTGCTCATGATATCACCTCTCAATGTCTAATTTTTTAGATTAAAAATCGATATTAATACCACGAGATTTCTTAAAAATGTTACCTATTGGTTGCTTGCGTTCAATCATCAAAATAGTAAGATATGTGAATTGTGGAAAAATAGTTCAGCCTTTATTTGAATTAGATGGAGGCTTTGATTGTCATATTTGCCCTGAATGCGGTTGTACAATTGATGCCTGCACTGATAACATTCAAGTTATAGGACGAGAAATGTAGAAGATATGGCGCTTATGCGGAAAGAATAAAAAAACATAATCTATCAAAGATAATTTGCGGAATACTGAACGATTACTCGAAAGGAAAAATGTAAAAACCGGTTTTAACATCCTAAATCGTATTCAGAAGCCCTCTCTGCTCTAATTATGGTTTTAAAAATAAAAAAGGAGGATGGAGTTTTCCATCGGTTGAGATTTTATGGACGTTTCCGAATCATCAGGATGATCAAAAGACCAACCACGATGATTGCGAGGAACAGTCCGACAATTGCTGGAACGAAGTATTGATCTGCTATCGACTCTGGTTGTGTTTGTTGTGGGGCAGGTGTGGGTTGAGCATCAGAGATGCCGCATGCAGTTTCGGCAGTAGATCCATAGTAAGAGTTAGAGCCTTCGAATGTAGCGATAACAGTGTATTTGCCTGGGACTTCTGGAGTGAACATTAGGCTATATAGGCCTGTTGAGTCACTTGTTGTTCTGCCGACTTCGTATAAGTTATTGTTTGGGTCAAGAACGCTTACAACAACTTCGACACCAGTAACATCGGAGGGACGCTCAAATTGGTTGTACACGTAGGTCATCCATTGAGTCATGTTGGCATCAGAAACTGCGGGTACACCGTTGGGGAAGCGTGCTGTCAATTGGTAGGTGTTTGTGCCTGGAGATATGTCAGTAACCATGCCTGTAACTAGTACATCATTGCCATTAACTGAAATTTGGGGTGAGACTTCGAGAGTTATGTCGCTTGGACCTTTGCCTAAGGCGTATATGCGTTGGTCATAATTGTTGTACATTGCTATGATGCTGTCGCCGATGATGGGTGTAGAACTCCACTCACTTCCACGGAAGGGCATCTCAAAGACCCGCTCTCCGGTTTCCATGTCAAGACATAGGAATGGAGCACCGCGGTGTTGTGGGTCATATGGGTTGTGTTCAGTGTTTTCAAGGTAGACTTTTCCGTCAGCAAAGAATGCTGGTCTAAATCGCCATGCGTTGTTTTGCAGGTTTTCATGATAAATATCGGTTATGTTATATGTCCAAATTGTTTGGCCAGTGGTAGCATCACGACAGTATACTATGCCACCATAGTTTCCTGAAATGAATTTGCCGTACGCAATGTTGTCCCAGCTATTGCTTGAGGCTAAGCCCCATTTATCTGTGTAGTGTTGTGGTTGAGTTGGACCCCAAAGTTGTTGGCCGGTGCTAAGTCGGAAGCCATAGTAAGTTCTGCTTTCTGCTGCGGAAACAATGAAGACGTCAGTTTCTGTATCTGCATCCTGAACATCATAGTGTCCAGGGTTATCGGGTATTGTCCAATTTTTGTTGTATAGAAGTGTTCCTTCGCGGCCGGATTCAGTACTTAGTGCCCACATTGCTATAGTGTCGTCTGATCGTGTATATTTGTCAAAGTTTGTTCCTAAGATTATTCCTTCACGTACTTTGTCAACGCTTCCTGGTAGTCCAGTGGGTATGGTTACGTTCCATGCAATTCCATTTGCAGTTCTTGCGGCGTTGTATACTTGGCCTTGAGGATTGAAGCTGCCCTGAGCAACTGCACCCGAATTCGGTGCAACGACGGCCGATGAATTCCACATAGTCATCCAACCGTTTCGCTGGTCAACTGTATATATGAAGATTTCACCGTTTGGTCCATACATCCTAGTGCCGCTAGGGACACCCTCCATGGTGTATGTCCAGCGTCCAGTTATAGAGTCGTAAGCATTCCATGTACTGCCTGATGTAGTCCACAAGTAATCAAATACACCGTGCTGGTTGAATCCGGGGAAATAAACCACTTGACCAAAATC
>DASRMG010000263.1:0-12581 GCA_035648035.1 Desulfosporosinus sp.
ACCATGTCCCCCCCCTCTAATACCCTAGCAAGTTCTTCACGGCTTTCTTCCGCAGCTTTAGCACCTATTTCTGGATTTGCGCCTGCTCCAAGACCTTTGGTTAATTTCATCCCAATTTGCACTTTTCGACCTGCACTGGAGTGCTGTAAGGCCTGTGAATCAGTGTTTACAGTTACAAAATCTACCCCTTGCAATTCGGCGGTAATCATTCGATTAACTGCATTATTTCCTGCGCCACCAACGCCAATGACTTTAATTTTTGCAAATTGCTTTAGGTCTGTATCAAATTCTAACATCTAGACTTAACCCCCTCTATAGCAATTAAATAGAAGCGCATGTCAAAAAGGCATCAGATACATTGCCAAGGCCTTCATGGATGAAAACTTCTAAAATTTACCATCTATTACCATGTAGCATATCACATAATATTAGTTCACACAGTAAAATATCTATAAAAATTACATAAAGGCAATGGTGCGATCCCTAGACATATTTACCTATATGTTACTGATCTTACTAACATCTAAGTAAACAAAAATATTACGCAAGATGCTCGCCTAATTCACGAATATTCTTGTTTTTTCATCTAATATTTAATAATTTTATAGGGTTCGTCGCGTAAATTATTTACAATAAAATCCATAGATCCTTTACAGACAGGCCTTCTCAAACTTTTTACGGCTTTTTTCAGAGCAACATATTTATGACGATTTCGACAGGCTCACTGAAGTATACTTAAACAAACAACCGCTTATCGTGTTTTGTGCATAGAACATGCGGCTTTGCCAGAATCAAAGAGTGCCTATTAACTCTAGAAACGGCAGCATGGCAAGCCCGTTAGTCAAGTAAATCTATGGAAAGGTTGGGCTAAATATGGGTGAGGTAATCGTAGTAACTTCTGGAAAAGGGGGTGTAGGCAAGACCACGACATCCGCAAACATTGGTACCGGACTGGCTGCCGCAGGGCATAGTGTTGTCTTAGTCGATACGGATATAGGGTTGCGTAACCTCGATGTACTGATGGGCCTTGAAAACCGCATTGTTTATGATTTAGTGGATGTGACCAGTGGGAAATGCCGCCTTAAACAAGCACTTATTAAAGATAAACGGTTTTCCAGCCTCTTTTTGCTATCTGCTTCGCAAACTAAAGATAAAACAGACGTTACTCCAGAGCAAATGAAACTCTTAGCTGCAGAGCTGAAAGAAACCTTTGATTATGTCATTATTGATTGTCCAGCTGGAATTGAACAGGGATTTTACAATGCGATTGCTGGCGCAGACTGGGCAATTGTCGTTTGTACACCAGAAGTGAGTTCCATTCGAGACGCCGATCGCATCATTAGCCTTTTGGAAGCAGCTGGGTTGAGAAACCCAAAGTTGATCATTAATCGCCTACGTCCTGGCATGATTAAAAATGGAGATATGCTGAATACATCTGATATCTTGGATATTTTGGACGTCGAGCTGATCGGAGCTATTCCGGAAAACGAGAGTATCATCATTTCTACGAACCAGGGTGAACCTGCGGTAATGGATAAAAATTCAAAAGCTGGCGAGGCCTACCGGTACATTACAAGACGGATTCAAGGGGAAGTGGTACCCCCGATGAACTTAGATGAACCTCATGGAATCATGGTCAGTTTAAAGAGACTCGTTGGCATACGTTAACCGTTAGATATAGAGAGGGGGGAGTTTCCTTGTTGGAATTTATCACCCATATACTTGGTAAAGAAAATGGCTACAGCAAGACAGTGGCGAAAGAACGACTACAGCTCGTTCTAATTCATGACCGGGCCAGCATGTCACCAGCCATGATCGACAGTTTAAGAAAGGAATTAATTGAAGTTATTTCTAACTATATGGAAATCAACGAAACTGCGCTCGAATTCAATCTATGTCAAGACGATAAAGAAGTGGCATTAGTAACCAACATTCCCTTCCTTAAAATGAAAAGGGACTACGCTGCCAAAAGGTAATCCCAAGATAACCCTTTCCAAAACAAAAAGCAGTTGGCACAAGCCAGCTGCTTTTGTTCGTCGACAGAACTTCTTTAATCTAGTCTAGTGGAAGTAATCTATAATTTCAAAGGCCTGTTCCCTACTTCGTAAAGACATGATTTCCAATTTTTTTAATTTGTGGACGTGACAAAATGTACTTATTGGTCGTCTTGTCTGGATTGAAAAAGAAAACTGCCCCCATAGAAGGGTCTGATCCATTGACCGCCTCTTGGGTAGCACGTAATGCATCTGCAGAGGGTGGCAAATTGATTTGGCCGTCATCCACGCTCGAAAAAGCTCTCGGCTGGTAGATGATATCAGCGATCGTTTTAGGGTACGCAGGATCTGCAATGCGATTAAGAATAACTGCCGCCACCGCGACTTGTCCCACGTAGGGCTCTCCTCGTGCCTCAGAATTTACGCAACGAGCTAAGAGGTTTGTGTCAACATTCTTATTGCCAACAGCTTTTCCCGTCGAATTCGTACTTTGCCCCGCTAAGCTCTTTAATTCCTTGATGGTTTGCGTATCGGCCAATCCGTCTCCTTTAAGCCCGCGTTCCTTTTGGAAACTCCGTACTGCGGCCTCTGTTTTCGATCCGAACTTTCCATCAGTCGCTCCGACACCATAACCCAGCTGTATCAATTCTTTTTGCAATTCGACGACTTCGGGTCCTTTGCTGCCCTTGCCTAGCCGATCTCCTAACGCCCCATAGGCAATCCCAGATAGGGCAATACTGATAATCAATCCGATGACCAGAATTCCCCAAGGTTTCATGCGTCCTTTCATACCCTCACCTCGCTTTGTTTAATAGTCTTTAGAGTGGCAAAAGTATGGTCTGCTCCACCCAGAATTATTGTTTAATGCCAACTAAATCTTTATGATTTAATACCGTGGGAGGTTGTTCGAGCCACTCATGATCAATCATTAATTTAGTACCTTTTTGACCGTATTTCATAATCTGAGCCGTATATTTAATATACATCGCATATAAGTCGACTCTTACGCTTTCCGATACTGCCATACCAAGACTACCTACTGATGAAGCAGCTAACACTAACATATGAGTTAACATCAATTTTTCCGAGAAAGGGGCTACTGTAGAATCAGTCACGAAAGAATCTGAAGTCGAAGGAATTGGAATATTCTCAACTGTAAAGACTTGCGTTAACTCACCAATTATTTTGGATGATATACCCATGCCTTCAAAGAAATAATTGTAAATTTTTTCATTCTTTGAAACCTGACCAAATCCTGTTGATATTGCTCTGCCCACAATATTTGAAAAATTAATTCCAAATAATTGAGTCACTTCATTTAAGAGCAAAGGTCGTTTTTTACCGAAGAGACCCATCAAAAAACTTTGACTTCTGATATATTGGACCTTTTTAGTCACTTCTACAAAGGGTGCTTTTATAAAGATACCCCTTGTTAATCGTAAATCTGCTGATTTATTATATAGGTCTGTAGAATCATTAATGCGTTGCGTGAAGTAATTTCTAATGTCTGGACGTGCTATTTCGTTTAATATTAGGGTGTAATTGTGCATTGCAATTCTTGACATGAATGATAAGTATAACAAATAAAAGGAATCTGAAAACAAACGAGGTGCGTTGATATTAACATCGTTGTCGTTAAATGCGTCTGGTATCGGTAATCCTGCCTGATTAAACAAATTAGTTATTTCTAGGAGATGTTGATGTGACTTATCCAATGTTTCCTGTAAAAGAACACGGGTTTCTTCATCTTCTACTTTATTGACAAAATAACTAAGAACTCTCACTATTAAACTTTCACTCATATACGCATTCCACAAACCTGCTATTTCAGATGAAATTAAGGGTATTTGCGTTACATCCCCACTCACAAATAAAAACCTCCTCCATTAAATAATTTAGTTTAGCATTTCCCCTTTTATAAGTTATTATGTCACCCTCTCTGTGCCACAGTTGTACAACCTTAAGAGCCTACCCCTAAAAGATATAGTAAAAGTGAGAACCGCCAGTAACGGCAGTTCTCACTTTTAATTTGCTAATAACGCTCTCAATGTGCAAAAAATGTTGTATGGACTCATCCCCCTCCCAAACAATGGCTGCAGGGCAATGTAACTTCCCGCTATACGGTCTTGAGTCATAGTCCCTTTGGTTTAGGGAACCGGACTGAAAAGGTCGTTCCATCTGGACCAGTCTTCACTTCTATTAGAGCATTATGCCTATCGGCAATACTATAGCACATCGCCAAACCCATACCAGTGCCCCCTTCTTTAGTCGTAAAGAAGGGAGTCCCAAGTTTTGTTATATCCTCTGTACTAATACCCGTGCCTTCATCATGAACACTGAGAATGACGTTTTTACCCTCCATAAATGTCTTAAGGGTAAGGCAACCATCTGGGCCCATGGCTTCGAGACCGTTACGGACAAAGTTTAACACTAGCTGAGTGATTTCATGGGTGTCAATATCCAGATGGACTAAAGGCCCAGGTTCTAAGATACACTTCTTACCTTGGGAATAGGCATCTCCCAGTAGTAAGGGAAATAAGTTAGTTAACAACTTGTTTAAGCATTGTCTCTTCAACTCTGTCGGTTTATCCTTGGCTATAGATAAAAAATCTGAAATGATTTCATTGGTTCTATCGAGTTCCTCTATCATCAGATCAAAATAGCTCTTGTAAGTAAGCAACTCAGGTTTTTTCTGTAGCAGTTGCAAAAATCCTTTGATGGTAGACATGGGATTACGAACTTCGTGTGCAAGACCCGCTGCTAATTGACCGATAACGTGAAGTCGTTCTAGTTTAGCGACTTCACGTTCAATACGTTCCCTTTTCGCAACCTCATGCTTTAGTTGCTTAGTTCTATCATCGAGCATTCCTTGAAGGTAAAGTCGTTGGTGTTCTAACTCCATTAATTCTCCTACTCCATTCCTACACAAGACAATTCCCTTGTACTCTGGGGGGGTTAACCTTTTTCGCGAGTATAAGTTTTAACTTGTGAAATAGTTATATCCTGAAATGTCCTAAATAGGCTTTATCTAATACAAAAGCAGCCTTTAAGGCATTATTCTTCGTTATAAACGGTAATTCTACATAGACAATACGGTAACCTCTAAAAAATAATTCAAAATATTAGATATTATACAAAATGCTAGCAGAACATTCACCCCACAGGCCTTGAATGTTCTGCTAGCAAACGCCGAGTGACCGTCAGATAAATACAAACCCATTAAAAGGAACGTTAGTTCCAACTAATGGGCTTGTAGTCATCAATATACCCTAAAGCGATCTAGCTCACGTGACTCATCATTCTAAATTTATCGGCTAGGACTGCTATGAATTCGGAATTTGTAGGTTTTTGACGCTCAATATTCATAGAATATCCGAAAATGCGTTGTAGCGTGTCTTTTTGTCCACGTTCCCAGGCAAGTTCTATCGCATGACGGATTCCACGTTCTACCCGACTGGCTAATGTATCATACTTTCTCGCAATGCCAGGATAAAGTTCCTTCGTAATCGCCCCTAATAACGATACATCCGCTACCACCATCAAAATAGCTTCTCGAATATATTGGTACCCTTTAACATGGGCAGGTATCCCTATTTGGTGCATCACCTTGGTCACTTCGGTGGCTAGATTGTTCTCGCTTCTTACAGTGGTTACGCCAGGAGAAGAAAGAGAAAGAGAAAGAGAAGGAGAAACCGGAGCAGAGTCAACTATTGGGATATCCTGAGTTAAGGAGCGAATACGTTTACCGAGAAGTTCAAGGTCGAATGGTTTTAATATGAAATAATCAACACCGAGCTTCATCGCTTGATGTGTAAGAGATTCCTGCCCAAAAGCACTGAGCATAATGATTTTGGGTCGCTTCATCGTTCGCGCATTAATGCGTTCCAATACGCCTAATCCGTCTAGATGTGGCATCACTAAGTCCAGAATGATGAGATCGGGTTCCTCTGTTTGAAGGAGATCTACAGCTTCTAATCCGTTATAAGCGACTCCAATTATGTTGAAATCTTCTTGTCCTTGGATATAGCTCTGTAACATTTGACAAATATTACGATTATCATCTACAATAATAATTTTTATTTGATTACCCATTCGCCAACATACCACCTTAACAGTATTCACAAGCGTTTGCTTCGCCAGTGTCACAATTATACGTTAATTGCCATGTCGAAATCGCAATAAATATGTCTAATTATAAAAAAAATGTCTAATTATAAAAAGGGTTATTCATTTATAATTTAAAGGCACCCAATTTGAGGGTGCCTTTAAATTGGATTTTGCTATTAAAATAGTGGCCTGTAATACCGTTAACGACCACTCATTTTCATCAGCCTGAGACTTACGCATTTTGCAGGGGACATAAGCGGGTCCATAGGTCTCCTTAATTTTCTATGGAACAGCCCAAGAAGAGACTTGGCAAAATTTGAAACAACCTCAGTATTGACTGATTTCCTCATCATTTAAACCCTCCCTCCACAAGTAATTATTCATGGTTCATCCCCAACTCTTTCACTAAAAACAGCGATAGCCTTAACTCATACCTACCCCTCTTTCATCTTTATAAGTCACAGCCACAATGCTTGTTCCAGAAACATTTATTGGGGACTTCCCGCCGCTTTTATAAGACACCTTATCAGAAGATCTCCCAGTGCTAGGAACCCATTTTTCTTGCTTAGGATTACCTAACTCTTTAAATAGAATGATTATAGTGATGGTCAACACCCCTAGAGCCATGACCCACCACTGCAGAGTAATAAGACTTGCAAATAAAAGAAGCATAATAAGGGAAACCCATACTATACGTTTCCTTGTTCCACTCGTTAGATTTCTGCTCATTCTAACCCACCTTTTCTTCCTTCAGCTCTAGCCGAATTAGCTAACCATACCCATCACTCTAAATTTATCAGCAAGAAGTGCTATGAACTCAGAGTTCGTAGGTTTTTGCCGAGTAACATTCATAGAATACCCGAAAATTTGTTTGAGCGTATCTGTGTGACCACGCTCCCAGGCTAGTTCTATAGCATGCCGAATGCCCCGTTCAACCCGACTGGAAGCCGTATCGAACTTTTTCGCAATATCAGGGTAAAGCTCCTTGGTGACTGCCCCTAACAACGACACATCCTCCACCACCATTAAAATGGCTTCTCTAATATATTGGTACCCTTTAACATGGGCAGGAATCCCAATTTTGTGCATCACATTGGTCACTTCTGAAACCAGATTAAGCTTACTTCCCCCTGTTGTCATGACAGGCGAAGAGGGTGAATACTGAGTGGGTGCAGCTGCTGGTAGATTCTGCGTTAAGGATCTGATCCGTTTGCCCAGAATGTCCAAATCAAACGGTTTTAGAATAAAATAGTCCACACCGAGCGTCATCGCTTGATGCGTGAGAGATTCCTGCCCAAAAGCCGTTAGCATAATAATTTTAGGTCGCGTCGCGGACGTCCCAGCATTCAGTCGTTCCAGTACGCCTAATCCATCCAAACTAGGCATCACTAAGTCAAGAATGATCAAATCCGGTTCCCGAGATTGAATCAGTTCCATAGCGTCTATACCGTTATGAGCCACACCAACAATGCGTAGATCTTCTTGATCTTCAATGTATTTCTCTAACATCTGACATAAATTTTGGTTATCATCCACGACAATAATTTTTACTTCCTGACTCATTCCAACATCCCGCCTTTATATTTAGTGGTTCATGGTTTCCTCTAGCAATATTGAGATTCTATCTCCACTGAAACTTCGAAGAGTCTTTCGGTCTCTCTTTCAACGTGACGCCTTCCCTAGCAAATATATAAACATGATCTGCTAATTTCATAACCCCTCCATCTAAGGCATAAACCGTCCCACATACAAAATCAAAGATGCGATTTCTAAGCGCCACATCCACCAATGCAAGGTTAAGCGTCACAATATTGTTATCCTGGAGACTTTTACTAATCTCCTTCACTTCATCAAACTCCACAGGAGCCATATGTACTATAGTTGGTTGTGATGCTTTAGGGATCAATGAAACAATTTTATGCTGGTTCTTTCTAGGCGCAGTGTCTACTTCAGAACCGTCCTCCTCGTCTTCCTCCTCTTCATCCCATAGAAAACCCATTAAATTAAGTGCTGAGTTTAACATATTTGACATTGTTTGAACACTCCTTAATAATTTAGCGAATCACCAACCTCATTTAAGAGGTGAGCGACGTATTCGAATGAGGTTGCACTTTCTACGGAACAAAATCTTGCAAAATATGGAGCATCATTGCTTGTGCGTGATCGATTCCTAGCATACGACATGAATCATGGTCATCATCTGCGACAATAATCTTTATTCACATACCCATTCGCCAACATCCCACCTTAACAGGTGTATTCCTGCTCACAGTTTCTCTTTTCAAAGCGATTGATGACGGCATGGTCATTATACGTTATATGCCTTGTCGAAATCTTAAATAATTAAGGGTACTTCTAAAAGTTGTAAACTTTTATGAGGGAGCCTGTCATCAAAGGGTTTAAGGGTATTATGAGCAATAATATCTGTCGCAAGTTCCAACCCTTGTTGTTCATATGAAGTGAAAAACTGAGAATTTCAGTGAATTATACACTATTGAACTGCCTTTCTATTCGAATAGACACAAGTAGTGAAATTTCTCATTATTTGACTTTTGAAACCTACACCATAGACTTGAGGGTTGAGTACTTTTCTTTTCCTCTTTACAATCCGTTGATGTTTAAGACATGGCATCGACGGGTTTTTCTGCGTGTGTTCACAATAACGATGACGGCGGGTCACTGAAATTGAAATCATAGAAACACAAAAAGGTCTATGAACAACGAAACCTTCCCAAGCCCTTAAGCCTGGGAAGGTTTCTGAAGCGATACCATTGAAGTTACATAGTTTTACCTTCAAATATGGCTCTTTTCCTTAAATCAGCCATGAGTTCTTCAAACTGTTCTAAATCCAAAGACTGGGCGCCGTCGCACAACGCCTTGGAGGGATCATTATGGGCTTCAATCATTAGGCCATCTGCCCCCACAGCCATGGCGGCTTTGGCAAGTGGCGCAACAAGGCTGCGTATTCCTGCCGCATGACTGGGATCTACGATCACCGGAAGATGTGACTTCTGCTTGAGCAGAGGAATTGCAGATAAATCCAAGGTGTTTCTCGTCATCGTCTCAAACGTGCGGATACCCCGCTCACATAAAATGACTTGCTCATTGCCCTCGGACATAATATACTCTGCACTCATCAACAGCTCTTCAATCGTGTTGGCTAGGCCTCGTTTCAAGAGGACTGGCTTTTTACATTTGCCGACTTCTTTAAGCAAATCAAAATTCTGCATATTCCGTGCCCCTATTTGGATAATATCCACTTCTTCCAGCAAAGGAATCTGAGTTTGATTCATTATTTCTGTGATAATGGGAAGCCCAGTGGCCTTTTTTGCTGCTAAAAGCATTTTTAAGCCTTTTTCTTGTAATCCCTGAAAAGCGTAGGGCGAGGTGCGCGGTTTGAAGACGCCACCACGCATAATGGTTGCGCCGCTGAGTTGCACCGATTTGGCTATTTCAAGGATTTGGGCCTCACTCTCCACAGAGCAGGGACCAGCGATGACCGTAAAGTACCCTTCTCCAATGTTAACATTCCCCACCTTTACCGTGGTGTTTTCAGGGTGAACGATTCTGTTAACGGCCTTATAGGGCTCTGTTACGCGTTTGCCATATTCAACAATGTCGTTAGTATGGACAATAAGATCTACATCCACCGTTGCAGTGTTGCCGATAAGGCAGACCACGGTGTGCTCTGTCCCGGTGCTAAGGATTGTGGAAAAGCCGTCTGACTCAAACTTATGAATGAAGGCATCAATTCGATCCTTCGTTACGTTTGGTTTTAGTACAAATACCATGAGCCTTCACTCCTTCTAACTGTTTAGTTACTGATAGCGTCTTTCATGCTTCTGACATAGTCATAGATATAAGAACCAGCACTTTCACCGTGCTTCTCGATAATCTTAACGATGGCGCTCCCGACAATCACGCCGTCCGTAATTTTCGCGATCTCTCCAGCCTGCTTAGGTGTGTTAATGCCAAAGCCAACCGCGGTAGGCATAGAACTCGCGCCTTTGACAACCTCTAAGATCGCCGCCAGGTCAGTTTTAATCTCGCTTCTCATCCCTGTAACGCCCATGGAGGAGACCACGTAGATGAAGCCGGTTGCTTCCTTGGCAATCTGTTGAATGCGCTGCTCAGAAGTGGGCGCAATCAAGGAAATAACGTCGACGCCAAAGCTTGCGGCCACTTCAGCCAGTTCACCCTTTTCTTCATAGGGCAGATCTGGGATGATAATGCCATCAACATTCAGCTCCGCACAACGGGCGAAGAAACGGGGATATCCATAATTAAAGACAGGATTCAAATAGGTAAGAAAAACCAGTGGCACATCGGTCTTTTTGCGCACAGAGGCGACCAACTCAAAGATTTTGTCGACAGTTGCTCCCGCAGAAAGCGCGCGAATATTCGCCTCTTGAATGACGAGACCCTCCGCTAGAGGATCGGAAAACGGAATACCGATTTCCACCAAATCAGCGCCACCCCGGATCATTTCTAAAATAAACTCTTCGCTCTTTTCCATAGAAGGATCTCCACCCGTGACAAATCCAATAAAAGCCTTGCCATTTTTAAAGGCCTGTGCAATGTTACTCATGAATATTTACCCCCTTGTAGCGCGCGATGGCCGCAACGTCCTTATCCCCGCGTCCCGATAGACACACGATAATGATTTGGTCCTTGCTCATTGCCCCTGCAATTTTCTGCACATGGGCTACGGCATGGGCGCTCTCGATGGCGCAGATAATACCTTCTGTTCGCGCTAAATATTCGAAAGCATCGACGGACTCGTCGTCCGTTACAGGCACATACTCTGCCCTGCCGATATCGTGCAGGTTGGCATGTTCCGGTCCGATCCCCGGATAGTCAAGACCTGCTGAGATTGAATACACCGGTGCAATTTGCCCATGGTCGTCCTGACAGAAATACGATTTCATGCCATGGAAGACGCCAGGTTTTCCTTTAGAAATCGTGGCGGCATGTTTTTCGGTATTAAGACCGTGTCCGGCTGCCTCACAACCAATTAACTTCACGGATTCATCACCGATAAAGTGATAGAACATACCGATCGCATTACTGCCACCGCCGACACAGGCAACCACGACATCCGGGAGTTTGCCTTCAAGTTTCAAGATCTGCTCTCTCGCCTCTAAGCTAATCACACTCTGAAAATCGCGGACCATCATCGGAAATGGGTGAGGACCCATGACAGAACCCAAAACATAATGAGTGTCATGAACGCGGGCTGTCCATTCACGCATCGTTTCGTTCACCGCATCCTTCAGCGTCATCGTACCGCTGGTGACGGGGTGAACTTTGGCACCTAATAGTTCCATACGGTAGACGTTTAAGGCCTGTCTGTCCGTATCTTCCTGGCCCATAAATATCTCGCATTCCAGACCGAGCAGCGCCGCCGCCGTAGCCGTAGCAACACCGTGTTGACCGGCGCCCGTTTCAGCAATAACACGTGTTTTCCCCATCTTCTTAGCCATCAGAACCTGTCCCAACACGTTATTGATTTTGTGTGAGCCAGTATGGTTGAGGTCCTCACGCTTCAAGTAGATTTTAGCGCCCCCCAAATCCTTGGTCATTTTCTCTGCATAGTAGAGAAGAGACGGTCTGCCCGCATACTCAACCAACAGCTTATTGAGCTCTGCGTTAAACTCAGGGTCTTTTTTGTAGTGCTCATAGGCTTTCTCTATATTAATGATTTCATTCATCAAACTCTCTGGAATGTATTGGCCTCCGTGAACGCCATATCTGCCTTTAGCCATGGTGCATTCTCCTAACTATTTCTAAAATTTTAGTCCGGTCTTTCATACCGTCCGTTTCCACCCCACTGCTTAAATCAACCGCATAAGGACTTGTTATAGCCATGGCCTGTTCAATATTATCGGCCTTCAAGCCACCTGCCAGGAAGAAAGGGCGCTTCACCTGACCCACTAGACTCCAATTGAAACTCTCCCCCGTTCCGCCAGGTCCGTTGTCGAGCAATAGAAAGTCAGCAAAGGTGTCTTGAGCTACCTCTATATCCTCCATGGATGAAACGCGTACGGCCTTGATGATGGGCTTATTGGTCAGTGATTTTAAGGTCTGGATATAATGCTCATTCTCATCGCCATGAAGTTGCGCCAAATCGATGATGTTCTCATTTAAGAGCTGGGCCACGTTGGCTAACGACTCATTAACAAAGACCCCCACCGGCGTGATCTCTGACCTGAGCCTAGGCCGCATGGTCGCAGCCCGCTCCACGCTCACTTGACGACGGCTTTTCGCAAAAACAAAGCCGATATAATCGGGCATGGCCTCGTTCACGTAGTCAATGTCGAGGTCCCGGAAAAGTCCACAAATTTTTATCTTCATTGAACTGCTTCCCCTCGCAGGAGGGCAAGTTGCTCTTTCTTATGATCGCTGCGCATTAAGCTTTCCCCGATCAGAACAGCATCCGTCTGGTTCTCTTTCAGCATTGCCACATCCTCGGGGGTTTTA
>DASRMG010000264.1:0-38101 GCA_035648035.1 Desulfosporosinus sp.
TCTGACAACAATGATCATAACACGATGTTTAGCGATAGAGGTCTAACGTGTCAACTAATTAATCTGAACAATATGGTGTGAGTTATCAAAGAACGTTCGAGTTGGGTTTGAACCATCAACCCTAGCTCTATCTTACAAGGAAGGCAAATAAAGTTCGCTTGAGTGATGTGGAGCGAAAATATCAGGAGTTAGAATCCACCCTGTTTGGGCCAGAGGCCCTTTTAGCCAAAGGAGAAAAAATTCTTATTTTCTCTGAGGCCAAAGATACCCTGAATTATTTAGAACGGCGCTTACTTGATAGGGTACCATCGGTGGCGAAGATTGTAGGGGATTACTCTATGGATCGACGTCGGGAAGAAATTGAAAGGTTCCGGGGTGACGTCCAGATTATGTTGGCAACCGATGCTGGTGGAGAATCAATCAACCTCCAATTTTGCAATCAGTTAATTAATTACGATGTTCCATGGAATCCGAACAGACTTGAGCAGCGGATGGGGCGTATTCATAGAATTGGGCAAAGGAACGAAGTCTTTGTCTTTAACCTTGTGGCTGTGAACACTCGCGAAGGTGAAGTCATGAAACGTCTACTCGAGAAGCTTGAGCAGATGCGTGTTGATCTAGGTCAGGAGCTTGTCTACGATTTCATTGGAGAAGTTCTGGAAGAAGAAGAGATCGATCTGGCAAGCCTCATGGAAAAAGCTATTTCTGGAAGGGAAAATCTTGATGATCTGATTGCTCAGATGGAAAAACGTTTATCAGAAGAACATCGCCGGCTCCTGGAACAAGCTCGAGAAGAGCGGCTGGATGATCAAAGCTTTGATCTCCCAGGCGTGAGGCGTTCCTATAACGAGTTATCACTAGAAAGCATACCTGCGCGTGTCTACGGCCAGTTTACTTTAGAACAATTACAGTCAACACGTTTGAAATTGAATCTATCCAATGATAAGTCTATCATTCGTATAGATCGTATTCCGAAATCTGTGCGAGACTTTAGTAGAAAGCATAAGATCCATTTCAGTGATGAAGGAACATATCGGTTTACGGTAAAGGAAGATAAAGCGACTGAGGATTTGTTGCTAATATCAAATGATCATTCGATCTATAAGTTAGCCTTGGCATATGCGGAGCAAGATGTCCAGCGAATATCACTGCCGACCTGTAGTATAAAGTGTAAGGCTAACGAACCCATGATCGTTGAGTTGAATGAAATTAGCTTTGTGAATGGGCAAGGACGGGAATTAGAACGCAGCATGCTCTTGATGGCCAAGCGGGCTAATGGTGCCTATATTCGCTTATCCTCTAATTGGCTGTTTAGCGACACGATCAAGGGGACAGAGATCAGCAGTTTGGAAGACAAAACCTTTAAGGGAGAAGTGATTAAACAAGCACGTCTACAGTTAATCACATTGCGTCTTGGCCGTGAGGAGTTACTGAATCGAAAAAGCCAATTTTTAAGACGTTCCTTTGATACCCAAATGACGACCCTTTATGAGCGCCTGCAAAGATATCAGACGGAAGATGTCGCTCATAAAAATAGTGCTCTGATTAACCAGACCATCAGTCAGATTGAGGATCTAGAAGAGCGTCGCCATGATCGATTAGAGGAAATCGAGAGGGAACGTAGCATACAATTACGTTCTGTGAAAAAAGTAGCACAATTTAAGGTGCAACCCTATGAAGGTTCACCCTATCATCGTTTAATCCCCAATGATTTTGAAAGCATCGTTAAAGATTATGAAACCCACCAAGGAAGGCTTAATCTAAAGAGGATGGATGCTTATGGTTTGGTTGATTTTATAAGCGAAGATACTGAAGGTGTCAGTCGATATATTATTTTAACGACGAATGAAGCTGAGCTTTGCCAAGATTTGGTGGAGCAGGATTATCGTTTGATTAGGGAACATGTTTCTGTATATCGGATAGAGGGTGAGAAGGTAGCTTATGAGGTGCCATTAGTTGATATAAATTAGTTTAGACGAAATACTTAATCGGTCACATAAGCGACCCGTTCACAGCTAACTCTCATATTCATAATAGTTGGGACCTTCGTGTAAACTATTACGACAGGCAGGATAATGCTCAAATTTTGGCGAATTATATATATTCCTAGCTGATATTTGAGAGGCGGTTTTATAATAATGTCCACTATGTACTTTGCTAAACTTAATTTTAACTCCGAAATATACAAAGTTTACGAAGATGGTTCCATATTAACGGAATTTTTAAATAAGGTATTCTTGAATTTAACAGATAAAGTGGCGCATATTGATGACAAGGGAAAGAAAACTAAATTTATTACCTTACTTAAGGATGAAAATGGTACCTGGATTTCGGGAAGAATAGTCTTAATTGCACCAGGGACAAACGTATCCTATGATGAGGTGAAAGATGACATAGTTGAAACCCATGATAAAAACGGTGCTAATTATGTTACATTTTACTTTGACCTGAGTAGAGAAATTATTGCTTTTATTCCCAAAAGATCATTTGGTCACGTTATGTTTGTCAATGCATTCAAGACACTATTAGAATTATGTGTAAAAGATGTAGCAGTGGAGATATTTCTAGAAAAGAATATACATATTTTAAAAGAAAAAATCTATAATTTGGATAGTGTTCAAATAGTTGAAATTGATATCGTTCCACCAAATGGAGATAAGGAAGATTTTGAAGCTCTATTCGGCACTAAGGCAGAGGAAATCAAAGAAACTAAAGCTACAAAGTTTGCCATTACTCTCGCAGCTCCTGCGAAAATTAGTATTGACGTAAAATCTAAATATATAGATAGGCTCATAATGGCCGTAAGCAAAGGCTTTGGGAAAATGGTGGTGAGAGGGAAAGATAAGGTCGGCACAAAGGCGACTGTGACAAGCGATAAAGATGCGCCATTTAATCGTCCCGTACCTGATTTAGATAAAGATGACCTCATTGAGTTTCCGGTATATGCTAAATCAGGAATAACGGAGCTTATGGCACATAAACTGGCAGTAGATTTAGAACAAAAATTGCAGGGGTGATTTCTTTGGCAAAAACTCCATCTCCAGAAGATATTGAATATTATTATAAGAAAAATCGGTTCTTTACTTTATTAAAGACTTCTGGAAAATGGAAGGATTTATTTTGGGCTAAGGAAGCGTTATTTGCGCTTCTCTTAACAATTATCTCCACAGTGATAGTTGGGCAGATATTTATCTCCCTACCGGTTAAAGAATTCTGTAATCTTATAGGAACAACACTTTTAGCATTATCAACAGGTTTAATTACTATGCTCGGTTTTGTTATTAGTGGGTTAGCAATTATATCAGGAACATTGAGCAATAAAATGTTAACGACAATAAATGATAAGGGTAAGTTTAGAAATATAATTAATATAGTGTTTACATTTTACTTCGATGGCGCATTAATCGGGGTAACCTTAGTTCAATTTTTATTGCTATATCTGTCCCTTTACACTAATTGGATAATTACTATAGGTAAAGTCTACGCTTTTTCAATAGTATTTGGTTACTTCTTTTGGTTTACGATAATATACTCAATTATGTTATTGGGGACTTCATTAAGACTTTTGATCCTTGGGCATTTTTTCGGAAGCGCAGCAGATAAGAGCAATAAGTAGAACCACTGGATACGTCTTGATTCGAATGTTTGCATTGTTGTTAATGACAATTATTAATTCGCTCCACGAACCATAGCCCGATGTTATGTCGCCCAAAACTAGCATTACGCTCGAAAAGAGATATTTGTCCCTGCACTGGACACGTACTGTTTAGCGATCCCCCTGACCTCCAGCCTTCATAGCGGATGGCTGAACGGATATCTACCAATAGGTCGATTATGAATTCACGTCCGTCTTCCCAAGTGATCAATAAAGGAGTGATTTCGAAAATACTTACTAAATATCGCGCATCATCAATTCATATATATTTCGGAACTGAAGCTGATTGCATCAAATATAACAGATTACTAATGCCGGAGTGACTGTTTTATAGCGAATTAATCGTATTTTATAGTATCCTTTTTTGACGTTAGTAGCCAAATAGTAGCCAATTGATCATTTCTCAGATAACAGGGCAAAATAAAAAACACCGCAAACCCTTGCGGTGTCTCATTTTTTGATTGGCAGGGGATGAGAGAGTCGAACTCCCATCAGCGGTTTTGGAGACCGCTGTTCTAGCCATTAAACTAATCCCCTATGTACTTTAGCAACGAAGTGAATTATACCTGATAAATGAGTATGTGTCAATAAGAAATATCAAGTGGTTACTAATAATGTGTAACATTTACAAGAATGAAGGATACTTAAGATAAAGCCAGAATAAGCATAGTAAGTACAGCCTATTTTTTTACCATTTACTTATCACCTGAAACTATTTACATACCAAGGTTCATTGATTAGGAAGGGCGGGATGTTGTTGAAGGCAGATTTGCATGTTCATACTCAAGAATCAGACGGTTTACTCTCAATTGAAGAGGTATTGAGCCTTGCACACGCCAATAATGTTCAAATCTTGGGCATTACTGATCATGAGAGTACAGAAGGAATTGCCAAGGCTCAAGGACTGGCGCAAAGTTTAGAGATTGAACTGATTCCTGGTGTGGAGTTACTCACCAATTACCAGGGGCAAGAGGTTCATCTGTTAGGTTATTTCAAGGATGTTAATCATCCTGTGTTGCAGGCTCGTTTGAGAGAAATACGTGAGCAACGAACTGCTTTGACCTATGAAATGGTTGAGCGCCTGAAACATGGCGGTCTTTCGATAAAATGGCAAGATGTAGAGCGTGAAGTAAAAGCCCAGGGAGCAGTGACTAAGGGTCACATCATGCGGGCGCTATATCATGGGGATTGTGGTTGTCCTCAAAACTGGCGTGAGATAGCAGACTATTTCCGACCAGGGGGAATCGCTTATTTGCCTTATCTGCTGCATACCTTTGAAGATGCAGTGGATCTTATTTTTGCTTGTGGTGGGCTTCCAGTTCTAGCTCACCCAGGACTCTTACAAAATGCGAATATTATATATGAGCTTTTGGCATATCGGTCCATTGGGCTTGAAGTCTATTACGGTTATTGGGACCGACAGGAAATACTGATTCCGTATTACGCGGGAATCGCTGCTAAATTAGCTATATTGGGGACAGGTGGCAGTGACTATCATGGCCCTTCTGGGCTAATTAAGCTGGGTCAGATGGAAGTACCACTCGAAGGCGTGCTAAAGTTACAGACCTACCTTTCGAAGGCTTAGCTAAGCGCATCTAACTTACCGTAAATAACGTTGAGCCAGGCAGAAAGGGTTGATTTGTTGGAGAAACGTATTGGGCTCACCTTTTTAGCGTTATTAATAACAATAGTACTGGGCACAGTAGGTATTATTTTGACAGAACACCTCAGCTTTGCTCAGGCCATGTATTTAACGGTGCAAACGATCACAACCGTAGGTTACGGGGATATTGAAGTACACACTAGTGCTGGACATATCGTACTAGTTGCCTTAATGCTGGTCGGAGTTGGGGTAATGCTCTATTTTGCGGGTCTGATGATGGCCTTTTGGGTTGAGGGTCAAATGGCCGGTGTGTATGGGAGAAGAAAGATGAAGAAAAAGATCGAACGACTTGAAGATCATATCATAGTCTGTGGAGCAGGGCGTGTAGGCAAGCAAGTTCTTTATCGTCTTCGTAAAGAGGGCGCCCTCTGTGTTGTGATTGAACAACAAGAGGATCTCGCCCAAGAGTTAATCGAAGAAGGCTTTATTGTTATTCAAAGTGATGCAACGGAAGATGAAACCCTGAAAAAGGCTGGCATTGATAAGGCGAAGGGACTGATCTCAGCTTTGCCAGACGATTCGTTAAATGTTTTTGTAACTTTAACCGCCAAAGGAATCAATCCAGGGATTCAAGTGGTCGCTCGAATGGATAAATTAGAGTCTGAGAAAAAATTATTGCGTGCCGGAGCGGATAAAGTAATTTCACCAGCCATTTTAGGTGGTCGGAGAATGGCGATGTCTATATTAAAACCTATCAGCGTGGAGTACATCGATACGGTGATTCATGACCACAATATTACCATGGATGTGGAGGAACTTAGGATTAATGAAAGCTCATGCTTAGTGGGAAAGTCCTTGGCAAACAGCGGTATTAAACAGCAAACAGGGGCAATAGTTATAGCGATTTTACGTAAAGATCAGCTGATCAGTAATCCTGATGCCGAAGAAGTAATTTCTCAGGGGGACCTTTTAATTGTTTTCGGATTAAGAGAACAATTGCTTCATTTAGAAGAGGTTGCCGCGAACATAATTAAGTTAGATGCAGAGAATATACAAAATTCGTCAGATTAAAAAGAGAAGCCTTGGGATAAAATACCCTCTAAGTGAAAGAACAATAACTTTTATTTATGGAGGGAAAAATATGCATAAATTACGTTCTGAAAAAGAAGTCCTTCGAGATATTAAGAATCTTATTCAGACACATTTCGGAGAAAGTGGCCAAAGTATTCAAGTGGAGGTCGTAGGGAACAAGGCAACGCTATGGGGCACAGTAGACAGTTTAGTAGAAAAGGATTTTTTCGGAAGTCGAGTTGGACGTATAGATGGCGTTAGAAAATTGGATAATTCCCTAACCGTGTCAAATGATGGGACGATCAAAGATAAAGACGTTGAAATAGGAATTAATGAACGTTTTCAAGGATCGAATGATGAAGATATTACGCATTTAGGTTGTCGAGTAAGCCGAGGAATTGCTACGCTCCTCGGACGTGTTGAAACGCAGAGCACCGCACAGTTGGCTAAACGCTTGGCATCTCAGGTCCGAGGGGTTAAAGAGATACGCAGTGAGATCCTGTTCTCAGATAAGGAAATAGATGATGCGACGCTGGTTAATAGAGTGGAAAAGGCCTTTGATGTCTCTCCGTGGGTTAATGCTCACGAAGTGACGACAGAGGCTCTAAATGGTGTGATTACGTTAACTGGAATGGTTGACACTCAGGAAACCATGGAATGGGCTGTAGAAACAACTTATAAGGTTCCCGGTGTTAAGGCGGTCGTCAGCGAACTATTAGCTCGTCATCGCTCAGAGTGCGAGGATTTGCAGTTAACAGAACAATTGGTGGCGAAACTTGGACAACATCGTTTAAATTCTGGTCAAATACATGCTTTCGTGAAAGGTGGGATAGCCTTTCTAACCGGTGAAGTGTATTCGGAAGAAGATCGACAAAGCGCTGAGAAAATGATTCAGGATTTCCCGGAAATTCATAATGTCAATAATTCAATCAAAGTGGCTGCTCATGCTTCGAGAAAAGATTTTTAATGATACCAACACAAAAACCTGCTATTCAAAATAGCAGGTTTTTGTGTTATATATTGCTCGTATAGAAAATAACTTTTGACATTCGCCTAGCTCATCTATCATAATGGTTAAGAAGAGTGAGGTGGAAGGTGTGTCGAAAAGGGAAAAAGAACCAAATTTCTCTTGGCTTAAATTAGTCTGCGTATTTTTATTGCTGTTCGGCTTTACAGGGTTGTTGGGTTCTCTAGGATTTTCTATTGGAAAACTGGTTTATAGCATGTTTACTGGGGTTATGGGAAGTTTGGCCTTGGTTGGACCCTTCTTATGTCTGATAGCAGCAGTCTTGCTGTGGATTTATTCCCCGAATTTTACTAGAAATCGCCGAAAAATGTTCTCATCAGATCACATTCCTGAACAACAGGACCCATTAAGCACCAATCCTAACGTTTTCACTAAAGGTATCTCCCTTCCTCCAGGAAAACTTGTTAGTATGAAGGGATTTGATCAATATTTTTCTTCGTCAAATATGGTCGAAATGAAGGATTCTAATGTCCAAAAAGCGGAAGAGATGAAAGAAATGGGGGAAGATTTTCTTTCCTATTTTGGGGCAGGGGAGACTTTGTATCCAAGAAAGCTCGGCAGGATGACGACGCTTAAAGGACTTAAGGACTACATTGAGGAAGTCGACGAAGAGGAAAGAGTAGAACGAGAAATCTCATGGCCCGATAATAATACTCCAACAGAGATTCCAAAAACACCTACACTGAAGCCTACGCTGTTTTCTTCCCCGTTTAAATCCCCGTCTAAGCCTCCCTTTGAGACCTCAGAGGATCAAGAGGCCTTCTTAGCCCAATTTAAAGATAATGGAGATGCTTTAGACAAGGAACCACTTGTGCTCATAAGGGCAATAAGTGACGTCTCGAGCGTTGACGAGGTGCCAGAGAAGATCGCCCCTGTCGTTGAGTCTTTAGTGTCTGAAGATAAGACGGAAACGGAACCTGAGGTAAATACTGAAATCATTGTGCAAGAGACGTTAACGAATGAGGTTGCGATAGTCAATGATTTAAGAGTTGCACTCTCGGATTCAGCGTGTGCGTCTCAGGAAAAGTTGCAGATCGTTGGCCCCAAAGCGCCTGTTTTAACGTTGCAACCAGAGCCTGAGGTGTCTGTGACACGGGTAGTCGATGATCTTACGCCCGGAAAAGGAGATTTATGGGAGCTGCCTCAGCTCGATTTACTGGACCCAGTCATAAAACGTGTGATAATACAAGATACGGAAACGTCAAAACAACTGGAAAAAGTATTACTTGATTTTGGCGTTAAGGCCAAGGTCATCCGGGTAACACGAGGCCCTGTCATTACTCGCTATGAATTAGCTCCGGCACCTGGCGTTAAAATTAGTAAGATCGTTAATTTAGCCGATGACATTGCCTTAGGGTTGGCAGCTCGGGATGTCCGTATTGAAGCGCCCATTCCAGGAAAAGCGGCGATTGGGATTGAAGTTCCCAATAAGCACTCTCGCTCAGTCCCGCTTCGTGAAGTCCTTGAAACTACTAGTTTCGGGGAACATGCTTCTAAACTGAAAGTTGGGTTAGGCAAAGATATTGCGGATCAAGCAATCATTGGGGATTTAATAAAAATGCCGCATCTCCTTGTAGCAGGGGCTACAGGCTCGGGTAAAAGTGTCTGCATAACGACGATCATTAATTCTATTCTCTATAATGCGACCCCAGATGAAGTGAAATTTCTGCTTGTGGATCCTAAAATGGTAGAGCTAAGCCAGTATAATGGCATACCACACCTTTTGGCTCCTGTCGTGGTGGACCCCAAGAAAGCAGCCAGTGCTCTAAAATGGATTGTCAAAGAAATGGAAAACCGATATGAACTCTTCGCAGCTGCTGGGGTTCGCGATATTGAACGTTATAATAAAATGAAAGCAGGAGGAACGGTCAGTTGCAAACCTGCTTTACCCTTCATCGTCGTGATCATTGATGAGTTGGCCGATCTAATGATGGTTGCAGCTGGGGAAGTTGAAGAAGCCATTTGCCGTTTAGCACAGATGGCTCGGGCAGCGGGAATACATTTGGTGATTGCGACACAACGCCCCTCCGTTGATGTTATAACTGGGGTGATCAAGGCCAATATACCGAGCCGAATTTCCTTTGCCGTTTCGTCTCAGATTGATTCCCGGACCATTCTTGATGCAACAGGTGCAGAGAAACTTCTAGGGCGAGGAGACATGCTTTACTCCCCTTTGGGCGTGAATAAAGCGCTCCGTGTACAAGGCTGCTTGGTAACGGATGACGAAGTACAACGGGTCATTAATCACTGGAAGAAATTAGGCAGACCGGAATATCTAGATCCAGAGCGTCTTTTTGCAGAAACAACGGTTAAAAATGAAGAAAGCAACGGATCGGATGATGCCTTATACATTGACGCAGGACAGCTTTTTATCAGGACAGGGATTGCCTCTGTATCCTTTCTACAACGTAAGTTGAAATTAGGGTATACTAGAGCAGCACGGTTAATGGATATGCTCCAAGAACAAGGCGTCGTTGGCCCCTATGAAGGAAGTAAGCCGCGTCAGGTCCTTTTAACGCTAGAAGAATTTAATGAACAATTTGGATAAACACCTGAGGAAATCGAAACACCCTAACCAAGGAATTGGCTAGGGTGTTTCTTTATGATGAATTGAAGTGGGGAGGATTGGGAATAATGCAATAATGACAGAAAAAAACAGATGGAGAGAGACGAAGAATGAAGTTATTCACACGACATATTGAAAAAAATAAACCCTATAAAGATATTGTCTTAAACAGGGAAGATCTGCTGAGTCATGCAGAAGACATTGCTCGATTACATGCTCACCAAGAAACAAACCTACCCAAACGAACCTTATTGCCTAGATTCAAAGAGAATATTGAATTTGTAGAGCTAGCTTACCGAGATATTGTGGATTATTCAACTAGGACAAACGATGTGTTGCCAGCGACAGAATGGTTATTAGATAATTTCTATAGTCTAAGGGACCTAAGAGAGGAAATGCAACATAATATCTCTTCTAAATTTGAGCGTCAATTGCCAAGAAATGCCAGCGGTAATTTTCAAGGGTACCCACGGATTTATGGTTTATTAGTTGAACTTATCGAGCATACGGATAGTCAATTGCAAAGTGATACACTGAAAGCGTTTATTAATGCTTATCAGGTTCAAGTACCCTTGTCGAGTCGAGAACTTTGGGCGATCCCCATTATGTTGAGAATTATTCTTATGGAAAACATTCGAAGATTAACGGCACAAATCCTCTTCACCCAAGCGGAAAGAGAGGCGGCGGATCAATGGGTGCTGCCCTTATTGGAAGCTGAGCGTGCGCCAGAAGAATGGGTAGGCGTATTAAAAGGGCTTACTGCCCAAGATGAATATTCCTCGGCCTATGCGGAACAGTTGCTCAAACGTCTGAGGGATCTTGGTGTCGTCTCCGCACCACTGTTACAGTGGGTCGACAGAGTTGTTGCTAAGCAAGACACGACCATTGAAGAACTCGCAAAACTTGAGCGTCAACGTCAATCTATGTACCAAGTTTCTATGGGCCATGCTATGTCGAGTATCCATTTTGTTACGGCTGAAGATTGGTCTAATTTCTTTGAAGAAGTTAGTTCGGTGGAAAGTGAATTTAACAAGGATCCAAGTAATGTTTATAGTAAAATGGATTTTAAGTCACGAGATGTGTATCGTCATCAGGTGGAGAAAATTGCTTTCCGTTTTAAAGTTTCAGAGTTGGTCGTCGCCAGAAAAGTGTTGGAAAGATCGGCAAAAGCCTATGAGCAAGGAGAGCCGGTAGCCTCTCATGTGGGCTATGATCTGATTGGGCCGGGAAGAGTTGAACTTGAACGAGAAATAGAACAAGACTATGGAGAGCACCGCAATCTAGTCGGTAAGATACGTGTAGGGATTCGACAGAAACCTTATTTATTCTATTTTGGAAGTTTGCTCATTGGAGTTGGAGCTCTCAGTGCTTGGGCTATGTTGTACGCACTTAAAATAGCGCCACTCTCTATGAATTATGTTGTCATAGTTTTAGCGCTTTTGCTTTGGGCGAGTAGTCTCATCGTACCTTTGGTCAATAGAGTCGCTACGCTCTTGTTTCGTCCCGCATTCTTACCCAAACTTGAGCTGAGGGATGGGATTCCTCAGGAACTACGGACCATGGTTGCTGTACCGACACTGATAACCAATGTTGGCAGGGTTCATGAGTTAGTGGGTCAAATAGAAGTATATTACCTTGCCAATAGAGACGAAAATGTACATTTTGCTATATTGGGAGATTTTGCTGATGCCTCGTCCGAAATCATTCAAGGTGATGATGAAATTATTGCGGCTGCAACTGAGGCCGTTGTCAAGCTAAATAACAAGTATGGTCAAGGTAGGTTCTACTTCTTTCACCGTAAGCGGATTTTTAATCCTTCTGAAGGTGTCTGGATGGGGTGGGAGAGAAAACGAGGCAAACTCATTGAATTTAACGCCCTCTTGCGTCAAGAAGGGGAAACAAGTTATACCGTGCAATTTGGAGAATTGTCCATTCTGTCAACGTTTCGCTATGTCATTACACTGGATGCCGACACTCTGTTACCGTCAGGTACAGCGAGACAACTCATTGGAACTCTTGCCCACCCGCTACATGCACCGCAATTGAGTGAGGATGGAAGTCGAGTGGTGCATGGGTATGGAATACTTCAACCGCGTGTAGGGGTTTCAATTCAATGTGCAGGGGCGTCTAAATTTGCACGTATATATTCAGGTAAAGTAGGGATTGATCCTTATACCTCGGCGGTTTCAGATGTTTATCAAGACTTATTTGGAGAAGGAATTTTTACAGGTAAGGGAATTTATGATATTTCGATATTCCATCAAGTAACCAGTAAGGCATTTCCGGAAAATACCATCCTTAGTCATGATTTGATCGAAGGGTTGTACGCAAGAGCAGGTCTTGTAACGGATATAGAGCTCATCGATGGTTATCCGTCTAATTACCTTGCTTATATTCGTCGAATGCATCGTTGGGTCAGGGGGGATTGGCAACTCCTTCCTTGGTTGTTCAAACCAATTCCGTTTGTTTCACGCTGGAAAATTTTCGATAATTTAAGGAGAAGTTTAGAGGCACCAGCCTCATTATTGCTTCTCATCTTAGCCTTTACCGTCTTTACTGGGGAACCTTGGATATGGGTAGGGTTAATTTCTTTGAGTTTAATCTGGCCCATGGTACTGAATTTGAGCAGTATGCTCTTCAACATGGGAACAGGGAAGACAAATATAGGACAAGAAACGTTGACGATGTTGATCCAGTTCTCACTTCAGTTTCTGTTTCTTCCGTTTCAGGCTTATATTATGATGGATGCGATTATACGAAGTGTTTACCGACAGTTTATCTCTCACAGATATCTGTTAGAATGGGAAACTGCAGCAGATACGGAGAAACGCTATGCTGCCAATTATAAAACAATGATTTGTTCGATGTGGTCTGTTATATTCATTGTCGTGGTGGCATTACTAACCGTCGGTTACGTATTTCCAACGAATTTAGGAAGATTTATACCCCTGGCTATAGTCTGGTTCGCATCGCCATGGGTTGCGTATCGAGTCAGTCTTCCCCTACAGCATAAAAGGGTGCTGCTCTCGTCAATGGAACAGCAATCTGCACGGCGGTGGGCAAGAAAAATTTGGGCCTTCTTCGAAGAGTTCGTCCGCGAAGAGGACCACTGGCTTCCTCCTGATAATGTACAAATCGATCCCGCTAACGGGGTAGCTCATCGAACTTCACCTACTAACATAGGACTTGCCTTACTAGCCAATTTAGCGGCAAGGGATTTTGGGTACATTCCGTTATCAAAGGTGTATGAGCGAATTCAGTCTACGCTTCAAATTCTAGAGGGACTCGATCATTGGAAGGGCCATCTTTACAATTGGTACGATACCCAGAGTCTTGTGCCCTTAGAGCCACGCTATGTCTCAACCGTCGACAGTGGAAATTTTGTATTGTATCTATTGACGTTAAAAGCCGGCCTTTCTGAAACTTTAAACAAACCTCTGATTGATGTGAAGTTTGCGTGGGGACTTAAGGATACTTATAGCCTATTAATTGAGGTAGTTGGCGAGGCTGTTTATGAAGAACTGACCCGATTTGGGGAAGCCCTGGATCATATTCTAGAATCAAATGAGGCTTGGAAACTTGAGAACTGGCTAAATCTATTATCCGTATGGCCAGCACACTTTTCAGAACACGAATTGCCCCAAGAAGCTGTGTATTGGGCAAGTCGTATAGATTTAATGATTTTGACGTTTCATGAGGAAACTCAAGAATTATACCCCTGGGCCTTGGACCACGAGTCCATTGAAGCACAGGCATTATTTAATGAACGAATTTTTAGGACCTCTAGTCTATCTGAACTCTCCAAGTGCTATAGGGATGGACTGGAGGAGATCGGTCTATCGGCCGAAATGAAGGCGTCAATTCAGGGTGCACTCTTGAAGATTCAAGGTTATCAACAGATGTCATTCAATCTCCAGCAACAGCTTGAGAAGATGGCTATGGTCACAGATTTCAGTCCCCTGTTTGATGAAACACGTCAACTTTTTTCGATCGGCTATCGTGTCGCAGAAAGCATGCTAGACAAGTCCTATTATGACTTGTTGGCTTCAGAGGCTCGTCAGGCTAGCTTTATCGCCATAGCTAAAGGCGATGTGCCTCACAATCATTGGTTCAAGCTTGGACGCTCTATGACCTTGGCCAATGGAAATCGAAGTTTAGTCTCCTGGAGTGGCACGATGTTCGAGTTTCTGATGCCCCTACTGGTCATGGATAATTACGAGGGAACGCTTCTTGATGAAACGTATCATTCAGTCGTGAAGGTACAGAGGGAGTATGGCGTAAAAAATAATATACCCTGGGGGGTGTCGGAGTCAGGTTTTTACGCCTTTGATCCACAAATGAATTATCAGTATAAAGCCTTTGGAGTTCCAGGACTGGGTCTTAAGCGGGGCTTAATTCAGGATCTCGTCATTGCACCCTATGCTAGCTTCTTAGCCTTAATGGTTGCTCCGCATGAGGCATTATCGAACATTTCGGTCATGGAAAAAATGGGCTTTGCCGGACGGTATGGCTTATATGAAGCGGCTGACTTTACTCCTGAACGTAAACCCAGTGAGCGTCCATTTATGTTGATCCAGAGTTTTATGGCGCATCATCAAGGTATGAGTTTCTTGGCACTGGACAATGTGTTACATGAAAATATCATGCCGAAACGTTTCCACAGCGAAGCCTTGATCCAAGCAACAGAACTTCTACTCCAGATACGCATTCCTGATTCCACCGCTGCTAAACCTCAGCCAGAAGGGGAACAAGTTGTTACAGAACGTCAAGTTAAGGAAGAAAATCAGGAAGCCAATGAATTTATTATTCTTGAGACAGCAAAGACCCCGATACCCATCACTCACAGTATTTCTAATGGGCAATATTCAGTGATGCTGACGAATGCCGGGTCAGGCTTTAGTCGTTTTCAAGAGATTAATCTCTCGCGTTGGCGTGAAGACGTAACCCAGGATGCCTGGGGAATTTACTTCTATATCCAAAACCTAAACTCGGGTGACGTATGGTCTGCAACGCACCAACCTTGTCGGAATTCTGGCGAGGATTATAAGGTGATTTATGCGCCTGACAAGGTAGAGTTCTCACGAAAAGATGGTAATATTGCCACTCGTACTGAAGTGGTGGTGTCCCCTGAAGACCAAGTTGAACTGCGGCGTATTTCTTTGACAAATCACAGTAAGTTCGACAGAACAGTCGAAGTCACTAGCTATTTTGAAGTAGTTTTGGCTAAGTTAAGTGAAGATGTCGCCCATCCAGCGTTTGGTAATCTCTTTATTCAAACAGAATTTAAGCATGAAACTTTGTTTGCTTCCAGAAGACCACGGAGTGATAAACAGCCACGGTTATGGCTTATGCACACAGTAGCTACTGAGGGACAAAAGATGGGCTCGCTGCAATATGAGACAGACCGTGCACGTTTCATAGGGCGGGGGAGAAGTCTTGCCAAGCCTCAATCGTTAGATGCCAATCACCCTTTGTCAGATACCGTGGGTGCTGTGCTGGATCCTATGATGAGCTTACGTCAACGGGTTAAGATTGCGCCTGGGGAAACCGTTCGGGTCACCTTTTCTGTTGGCTATGCGGATAACCGTGAGGAAATCAAACGTATTGCCGAGAAATACAAAGATCCTCTTTCTATAAAAAGGGCGTTCGAACTGGCTTGGGCACATAGCAAAATGGAGCTTAGACAGCTGAATTTGACGGCGGCACAAGCGAACGAGGGTTTAAGCCTTAGCGGTTATTTGCTCTATCTTAGCCCCTGTCGCAGTGATGTTGCTGAATGTATTAAGAATAATCGTAAAGGCCAGTCCTCCTTATGGCCCTATGCCATTTCTGGGGATATGCCCATAGTCCTAATTCGGGTAAAAAATGTCGAAAATATTGATTTAGTACGCAAGCTCTTAAAATTCCATGAGTACTGGAGACTCAAAGGACTGTTTGCTGATCTTGTCATTCTCAATGAAGATGAGAGCGGATATTATCAGGCCTTCCAGGATACCTTGAGGGATTTAATATCCATGGGGCATGCACGAGATCTTATAAACAGGTCCGGTGGAGTTTATCTATTGCAAAAAGGCCATGTTCCGGATGATGATATCAATCTTCTATGTGCGGTGGCGCGAATCACCTTTAATGGAGACGGAGGTTCGTGTTCTATTCAAGTTCGTAAAAAGAAGAAGTTCGGAAAGGTTGAGCAAAACAAGCAGGATTCCTATGAAATAGTTCCGGATTCACAGCTTCATAACAATCAAGAGGACGTTCGTGAGGAATCTATAGAACGAGCGATGGGTCAGCTGCAGTTTGCGAATGGTTACGGTGGGTTTAGTGCAGATGGCCAAGAGTATATTATCCATCTGCAGGAAGGTATGAACACTCCCTTGCCGTGGATTAATGTTATTGCTAATTCGAAGTTCGGTTTTCAAATTTCAGAAGTGGGCGCCGGATATACATGGTCTATCAATAGTAGAGAATATAAGCTGACACCTTGGTCCAATGATCCGATTTTAGATCCCGCGGGGGAAGCTCTGTACCTGCGTGATGAACAAAGCGGTGAATCTTGGTCAGTTACGGCTGGTCCTAAACGTGAAAAAGGGTTATACACCATCCGACATGGTCAAGGGTATTCTATTTTCGAGCACTTCAGTCACGGAATGAAGCAATCTTTGCGTCTCTTTGTTCCAGTGGATGAGTCAGTGAAGATTATTGAATTAGAGCTTTCCAATACTACGGAACATGATTTATGTTTAAGTGCGGTCTATTATGCGGAGTGGGTGATGGGCGTATCTCGTCAAATAACGTCTCCCTATCTGTTAACGGACTATGATGAAGAACGCGACATCTTTTATACTCAAAACACGTTACAAGAAGAGTTTGTAGGAAGAATAGGATTTTTAACTGCTTTTGGAGCACCTGTATCGAGTTATACTGGAGACCGCTCTGAATTTATCGGACGTAACGGCACGTTGCAAGATCCCCGGGGATTAAAGCTTGATTATTTCTCAGAAACAGTGGGAGCAGGTCTTGATCCTTGTTGTGCTCTGCAACTCAAAGTCTCCTTAGCACCTGGTGAGTCCAAGACGATCACGTTTTTACTAGGCGAAACGGGACATCGTGCTGAGGTTGAAAAAATTGTGGCTTATTATGGACAGCCTGAAATGATTATTGAGGCGTTTGAGGAAGTGCATAGGTATTGGGACAAGTTGCTGGGAAACGTTCAAGTTGACACGCCAGACCCATCGATAAATTTGCTCTTGAATCGCTGGTTGCTTTATCAGACAGTCGTCTGTCGTGTCTGGGCGAGATCAGCGTTTTATCAGTCAGGCGGAGCCTATGGCTTTAGGGATCAACTTCAAGATGTGATGGCCCTTGTCTATACGGCACCCGAGGTCACCCGAAAGCAAATCATTCTTCATTGTGGGCATCAATTTCTAGAAGGTGACGTGCAGCATTGGTGGCACGCTGAAACAGGAAAAGGGATACGAACAAAATTCTCCGATGATTTGCTATGGTTACCTTTCGTCACGATTCATTATATAGAACGTACAGGAGACAACAGTATTTTGGAGGAAACAAACGTCTTTCTAGAGGATGACCTTCTGAAAGAAGATGAAGATGAGCGCTACTCTATCCCTAGGATTTCTAAGGAGCAGGGTTCTGTGTATGAACATTGTATACGCGCCATCGAGCGAGGCTTGCATTTTGGTGAACACGGTTTACCCTTGATCGGCTCAGGAGACTGGAACGATGGATTTAGTCGAATTGGCATCAAGGGGAAAGGCGAGAGTGTATGGCTGGGGTGGTTTCTATATCTAACGTTAACCCACTTTTCTATCATATGTGATAGTCGCCAAGATCTAGAGCGTGCAGCGCGTTATCGACGGATTGCAGAGGAACTTCAACAAAATATGGAACTGCATGGTTGGGATGGTGGTTGGTACAGGCGTGCGTATTTCGATGATGGGACACCGTTAGGGTCTTCGCAAAACAGGGAATGTCAAATTGATGCTCTCGCCCAGTCCTGGTCGGTACTTTCTGGCGCAGCTAAGCCAAGTCGGGCCAAGGATGCTATGTTGGCCTTAGAACACTATTTATGGCGCAAAGAAGACGGGGTTCTCCTTTTACTGACACCACCCTTTGACAAGTCTCAGCCCGATCCTGGATATATTAAAGGGTATGTTCCTGGGGTTCGGGAAAACGGTGGACAATACACGCACGGAGCAACTTGGGCAATCTTAGCCTACTCAAGTCTGGGGGAAGGTGACAAGGCAACCGAATTGTTTCAGATGTTAAGCCCCATCCATCACGCTCGTACCGAACATGAGGTGCATCGCTACAAAGTAGAGCCCTACGTGGTTGCGGCGGATGTTTATGCCTCGCACCCACATATAGGCAGGGGAGGTTGGACGTGGTATACTGGTGCATCCGGTTGGATGTATCAAGCTGGGTTAGAGGGAATCTTAGGCTTTAAACGCCAAGGTGATAGCCTGGTCCTGAAGCCTTGCATTCCAAGCCGCTGGCCCGGTTATAGTATGACCTATCAATATAAAACGACAAAATATGAGATTGTAATCGAGAATCCTAGGAGTAAAATGACCGGATGTGAGAGGGTCACTCTGGATGAAGCTGTGTTGCTGGAACCGACCGTTTTGTTAAAGGACGATGGTCAGATCCATACGATTCGTTTAATCATGTAAACGAGAAACGATTCTTCAAATTTAGAGAAGCTACCCGGAAATATATCAGGTTATTGAAGAGAGGGCGGACGCTAGAATGGATTTCTATCGCGCTTTATCCACCTATTATGATGAAATCTTTCCATTAAGAGCACCACAGAGAACGTTTATACAAAATTATTTAAGACAGGAATCGCTGACATCCGTTCTTGATATCGGATGCGGTACAGGGACCTTTGCCTTAGAAACAAGCCAAACTGGGGTGCGAGTGCTGGGTGTGGATTTAAGTGAAGAGATGGTCGAAATTTCTAAGAAAAAGGCCATAGAAAAAGGCAGTCATGCTGCGTTTTCTTTAGCGGACATGCGAGACCTCAGTGGTATTAGCGAAGAATTTGATGGAGTATTCTGCTTAGGAAATACACTAGCCCATGTGTCCGGAGACATTGAGTTAAAAGAGGTTTTGGCTCAATTTGAGCAAAAGGGACCTCGCCTCTTATTGCAAACCGTCAATTACGATCGGATTTTAGCTAAGCAAGTTAAAGAGTTACCTATTATCAAGACGTCACACTTAACCTTTTATCGGCATTACACTTATAGGTCCGATGGATTGCTAGAGTTTACAATGGACATTGAGCTTGCCGATACGAGACAGCTTGTATCCGGGACTAACCTTCTGTACCCCATCAAAGGCGCAAGTCTCATTGAAGCTTTGTTGGAAACAGGCTGGGAAGTGTCCGGGCAATGGGGGAACTTTGACAAAGCTGCGTGGACCGAAGAATCTCCAGCGACTGTTTTAGAGGCCAAGCGAATGGCTAAGTAGAGAAATAATTTCTAGAATGTGCCTCTGCAGGGTCATGAACCATATACTTGAGACTATAAAAGAGGCCAGTATCCTTTGATTTTCGCAAAGGGTACTGGCCTCTTTATGGAATAGGTTGAACTGTCTTAAGCTTCAGCTCGGGTATACCCTTTTCGATTTAGGGAAATCAACGCGGCCAAAATGGCGATGCCCATTGAGGTAAGCATAACGATATGGTAAGCCCCTACAAAAGCATTGGCTTGCTGGATCGCTGTTGGGTTATTCACCCCGGAAAGGAGCATTGCTTGTCGGTTGCCAAATAATGAAACTGAGAAAGCAATACCCATCACCATGCCTACATTACGGACGAGGGCGCTAATTCCACCCGCTACTCCCAGTTTTCTAGGGGGTACGGAACTCATGACACTGCTGTTATTAGGAGATTGGAAAAGTCCAGCACCAATACCCATAAGAACAAGACCCGGAACAATTTGCCAGAACGACGAGGTGATCGTTAAATTAGAAAGATAGAAAAAGGCAATTGCCGTCACACATAGTCCACTGGTGGTTAAGGCAATCGGACCAATGCGGTCAGAAGCATGTCCGCTAAGGGGCGCAGCAATCGCCATGGCTAAGGGGAAAGCGGTCATGAGTAAGCCCACTTGGGCTGGATTGTAATATAAAACATGTTGTAGATAGAAAGGCATGAGCATAACATTGGCAAACATCGCCACGAAGGAGAGAAGGCCCGTAATATTTCCTATGAAAAAGGGTCGAATTTTAAACAATGATAGATCTATCATGGGATTAGGTACACGAAGCTCTGTACGGAAGAAGAAGGCTAAGCTAACCATCCCAAGACATATCCCTCCCAGAATTGGGTAAGAAGCCCACCCCCAATGTTCACCATTGCTGATGGCAAACATAAGACTGATCATACCGAAAGTAAAGAAGAGAGCGCCTACAAAATCAAAGGTCTCCTTATTTGGCTGAGGCTTATCTGCCGGGAGAATGATTCGAACCGCAAGATAGCCAAGAATTCCGATGGGCAAATTAATATAGAATATAGAACGCCAGTTTACGAAGCCTACTAAAATTCCGCCGAGTGCCGGACCAGTTAAGCTTCCTAGAGCAACAACAGTCCCGGTTAAGCCTAAGGCTCGTCCTCGTTCCTTAGGAGGAAAGTTCGCAATAATAAGCGCTGCACTGTTCGCCATAAGCATAGATGCCCCAATGGCTTGGAGGATACGCATTCCAATCAGAAACCAAATATTTCCTGCTAATCCGCACAAGACAGAACCAAGGGTAAAGATCAGAAAGCCCAACGAGAAAATACGCTTACGCCCTAGGAGATCAGCTAATCGACCAAAAACAGGGAGCAAACTGGAGATTGTCAATAAATAAGCGGTAACGACCCATTGTAAGGTTGAAAGATCTTCTTGAAATTTTCCAGAAATAGTGGGCAGGGCTACATTAACGATACTACTATCTAAAGTAGACATAAAAGTACCGACAGAAACTGTTGCCAAAATGTACCAGCGGTACCGAGGGGAGTTTTTTAGACTTAACACAATATTATGACCGAATTCATTCAATGAGCTTCAGTCTCCTTCCGTTTTTAAAGAATGACAGCATTGACTCCATAAACAAGCTGGCTTAAGCCAGCTTGTTTATGGAGTCAATGCGCGTATAAACATCATACATCATAGCTTTATAATTTAAATATATCATAACACATATCCTTTGGATACTAAGCAAATCAATACGCCTCAATGTCATCTTGTTCAGGTAATGCCGTTTAGTCGTTCGTAGAGTACTTTACGTACCCGGACGGTTAAAATTGTTACTAAATTTTAGTCTGTAAACATTACCAATACTGTTAATGTGATAATTATAGTGCAATAAAACTAGATTAAGACCTATTTACAAATATTTTACTTTTGTTAGCAGAATGTTATTGCTTCTGACTGATCATACTAAAAAAAAGGAGGGATGTAATTTATGTGTGACAAAAATATTCAGGAAAGTCTTAGTGCTAAAACGATAGAACAACATGCCAAGGCGGCTGTTGCCATCCGAAATGTTAATGATTTACCAAGCCTTGCGAGTCCCGATGAAATTGACGTGGAGAAAGCAAAGGCTTGGGTTGAAACACATGCGTTGTAGTCAAATAAATTTCACATGATATCATATAAACGAGCGGGTCGCCTAGTGCGCCCGCTCGTTTATATGATACAATTAGCCGGTGAATTTTATCATATTATATTTGTGGCAACTGTCGGGGTGCCTTGGTTTAAGGGAGGGACATGCTTTGGGTAAGAAAAATTACTACGTAGTCAAAGTAGGATCTAAAATAGGGATTTTTAACAACTGGCAAGAATGTCTTGTATCAGTGAAGGGATACAAAGGAGCTGTATATAAAGGATTCGAAACGAAAGCCGAAGCACTTGAGTGGCTTAATGGTAGCGCTAAGACTTCTACCAATGTTGACCTAAGTACCAAGGTAAATGGACAACTTGATTCCATAGGCCCTATTGACTATGAGGTCTATACCGACGGAAGTTATTGCAAGGGCAAGTATTCCTATGGTTACGCCTTTATCAAGGATGGTGAGGTTGTGTTTGAATGCAATGGGGTTGGCGAAGACCTTGAAGCCGCAAGTATGAGAAATGTTGCAGGAGAACTAGCGGCAGTACAACATGCTGTGGAAAAAGCTAAAACGCTCAATGCACGTATTCTGATCTATCACGACTATTCAGGTATTTCTCATTGGGTGACTGGAGATTGGCAAGCAAAAAATAAGTTCACACAAGCCTACGTTGCGTTTATGAAAGCGCATCATGGGCTTTACGAATTTAGAAAAGTTGCGGGCCACTCTGGGGATCGGTTTAATGATTACGTAGACCGGCTGGCCAAGGAAGCTCTGGGAATAGGTACGAAGTAAATGATATAAAATATTACTTCATTGGTTATAAGCTGTTGGGTGCTGACCGATTTTTTCAAGTAGCTGGGCTAACACATCTATTTCAGCAAAATCGTTGTATAATCCAAAGCTTATGCGAACGACCCCTGGACGGTGCGCGTCCGCGCTTCTTCTATAGAACTCCATTTGTTGGGGGGTAATGGCTAAAATCTTTTGAATATAAGGCTGGGTACAAAAACAACCCGTACGAACCGCTATTCCGGCTTGATTCGATAAAATAGTAGCAACTCGTTCATGGGTAATGCCTCTAATATTAAAAGGAATCACTCCGATTCTAGGTTCACCTAGTGCAGTTCGAGAGTAAAGTGTCATGCCTGGAATAGCTTGAAGCCTCAGGTTAGCGTAGTTTGTAAGCTGGTTTTCGTAGTGATCAATATTTCTCATGCCTACAGCGGTGAGAGTCTTTATGGCAGCTACCAGGGCAACGACGCCCATGACATTAGGGGAACCTCCTTCTTCCTTTTGTGGAGGGCTCTCCCAAACCACCCAATCATGAGTGACAATTTCTGCTGTACCGCCGCCTACGATTTCAGAGATACCCCTCTGAAACGTTTCTTTTGGTCCGATCAGGACCCCAACCCCAAAGGGCGCATACATTTTATGCGCAGAGAAAGCAAGATAATCGATATGCTCCAGCGGATTTACAGGTTTCATATTGAGGATAGTATGAGGAACGAGCTGAGCCCCATCGACAAGTATTTTCGCTCCATAGCGGTGAGCCAGTACGGCTACTTTATGTATTGGGTTAACATATCCTGTAACATTGGACGCTCCGGTAACCGTGACGAGTTTTACATTGCCTTGATGTTTGATTAATTTTCGCTCAAGGTCCTCCATGCTCAATTTTCCGTAGAGGTCTGTTTGAACATAATCCACCTGAAACTTGTTTCTCCACGGCAGATCATTAGAATGGTGTTCCATACAAGTTGATAGAATAACGCTATTTTTCTTTCCATCCCAAAGACGATAGGATAATTTATTGATAGCTTCTGTTGTATTTTTAACAAAGATGACAGTGTCTTGGAGGGGATCGGCGTTGACAAATTTTGAGACGATTGACCTAGCTTCTTCAAAGAACTGGGAGGAAAACTGCGATTTGTAACCTGTACCCCGGTGGATGGAAGAATACATCGATGAAAATTTGACTATTTCCTCCATTACTGAGACAAAGGGAGGGGTTGAAGCCGCGTTATCGAAGTTGATCGCTGTAGTAAGTTGACCGTTGTAGAGAGGGATCTGGGTGTCGGCCCCTACAACTAGATGCCTGTAAATGGAACGTGACAACGTATCATTCATACAATTACCTCTATCTAAAAGAATAATATCGTTTTTTCTCTTCATGCATATTATTTAATTTTCTAGAAAAGGTGACAAAAGATCGTCTTCACTCTACATGATATCTATGCTTCTGAAACATACTAACTTCAGGGTACTATAAAGCTGAAATAATGGGAGGTAGACATGAAAAAGTCAGGAGAAATCCAAAAACCAGCGAAAGGGATCACGAGTGCCAAGTACGATTCTAGAAGCGCAGAATTCAAACAAGAACAGAAACAGGCTAAACAGGCCGAAGAGAGTGATTCCTAAGATTTATAGACCAGAAGTTAAGCCTGCAGTCTTGACCTGAGGCTTAACTTCTGGCTTAAAAGTAGGTAAGAAATGAACATAAGTTAGCGGAGGAATTAATCATGACAACAGTGACTGAAAGATTTTTAAGGTATATACAATTGGATACAATGTCTATTGAAGACACGACCGACCCGACGACTCCCGGACAACTTGAATTCGCTAAAGTTCTCGTTGAAGAATTAAAGACCATGAATATGGACGAAATCTCATTAGATGACAATGGCTATGTAATGGCTAAGCTTCTAGCCAATACAAAGAAGAAGGTTCCATCTCTTGGTTTTATTGCTCATATGGATACAAGCCCTGATATGAAGGGGCAGTGCAGCAATCCGATAATAATTAAAGATTACAACGGTCTTGACATCCAACTCAATGAAGAAAATAACATTGTATTATCTCCTAAAGAGTTTCCTGAACTTCTTAACTATAAGGGTGAAACTCTGATTACTACGGATGGTACAACCTTGTTGGGGGCAGACGATAAGGCAGGAATCGCAGAAATCATGACAGCGTTGGACTATTTGAAGAACCATCCTGAACAATTGCATGGTGAATTATGCATTGCGTTCACGCCAAATGAAGAAGTGGGGAGAGGGGCGAATCATTTCAATGTTGAAAAATTCGGAGCGGATTTTGCCTACACCATTGATGGAGGACCGATTGGAGAACTAGAGTATGAAAACTTCAATGCTGCTGGAGCAAAGGTGAGTATTCAAGGTAGAAATATACATCCTGGTTCTGCAAAAGGCAAAATGATCAACGCGATTCTACTTGCACAGGAATATGTTGCTCAATTACCAAAGGGTGAAACACCAGCAGAGACGGAAGGGTATGAAGGCTTTTATCACCTAACTAATATTCAGGGGGAAGTTGAAAGTGCTTCGTTGAGTTATATCATTCGAGATTTTGACATAGTTTCCTTTGAAAAAAGGAAAGAAATGATGCGCAAGATGGCGGCGAAACTCAATGGAAAGTATGGGGATAATACGTTTAAAGTTGAGATCAAGGATCAGTACTTTAACATGAAGGAGAAAATTGAGCCAGTGATACATATTGTGGACACTGTCGCAAAGGCCATGAAGGCAGTGGGAGTTGTTCCCGACATTTGCCCGATCCGAGGAGGAACCGATGGGGCAAGACTTTCTTATATGGGTTTACCAACTCCAAATATTTTTACGGGGGGGCATAATTTCCACGGAAAATATGAGTTCATCCCAATATTCGCCATGGAAAAATCTGTAGAGGTCATCTTGCGGGTCATTGAGATGTACTCAAAACCAGAGGGGTAAAATAGAATAAGTAAATAATGTTGAGATTATGGATAAGATATAGTATACTAAATAGGTAAAGAAATCAAATAAAATTGCCTTTAGAATAAAAGCAATTTGGTCATCGGGATCCGATCTGAATTCATCCCGATGACTGTTGCTTGTTTTTGTCTGGGTAACACTTTGAAAGGGGTCAACTATGAGCGACAGTATTACTATGACAAAGCAAGACGAAACAGAAACCATGGGGATCTCTAGGTTAATCATTGAGAGATACTTAGAAAGAAAATTAAAAGACACCGAGATTGTGCACCACTTAAACGAGGTTAATGATGACGACAGAACTGCAAATCTTGCAGTGTTTGTGGATGTGGCTCATCATGCGAAATTTCATAAAGCTAAAAGAAAGTCGCGATATGTTCCTGAAATAGGACGTACCAGAAAAGCTATTGAAGCAAAAATGTTGGAAAAGTACGGGATTGTTTTTTATGGTCCGTTATGTACTAGCGATAGAGAAAGAATGCTAAAACAAATGGCAGAACGCACAAAAAAGGAACTAGGTTTGCTTAGCTAACTTAGGAGAGGTTGAATCCGAATGGCGAAAATTGAGCTGATTGCAACGGCAGCTTTTGGTTTAGAATCTATCGTAGCTCGTGAATTAAAAAACCTTGGTTATGATGACTTAACAGTCGAAAACGGTAAAGTTACCTTCACTACTGACGAGCTTGGGATTTGCCGTACAAATCTATGGTTGCGTTGTTCTGACCGTGTCCTTCTTAAAATGGGTTCCTTTAAAGCCCTTTCTTTCGAAGAACTCTTTCAGCAAACAAAAGCATTGCCATGGGAGCAGTGGCTTCCCGAGGATGCCAACTTTCCTGTCCAAGGCAAATCTATCAAATCCCAGTTGTTTAGTGTTTCCGACTGCCAAGCCATTGTGAAAAAGGCCATTGTAGAACGCCTTAAAGAAAATTATAATACAACCTGGTTTGAAGAGACGGGACCGCGCTATCAGATTGAGGTGGCCCTGCTCAATGATATTGTTACACTAACTATAGACACTTCTGGGCTAGGTTTGCACAAGCGCGGATACAGAAAACTTGCTGGACAAGCACCGTTAAAAGAAACTTTGGCTGCGGCAATGCTTCAACTTAGCTACTGGAATAAAGATCGCGCGTTGATAGACCCTTTTTGCGGAACGGGAACTATTCCCATTGAAGCAGCATTTATTGCTCAAAATCGGGCACCGGGTCTCAAACGTAGTTTTGCCTCGGAGAAGTGGTCGAGAATTCCTCAAGAACTCTGGAGAGAGGCCTGGCAGGAAGCGCTTGATCTATGGGATCGAAATGTACCTTTACATATCTACGGTTCAGACATCGATCCTGACGCTTTGGCTTTGGCCCGAACGCACGCGATTGAGGCGGGCGTAGAAGATGTAATACACTTTCAGCGCTTACCGGTGGCAGAAGTGAAGTCTAGATTTAAATATGGGCATATGATTGCCAACCCACCTTACGGAGAACGAATTGGCGACGTGACAGAGATCGAAGCACTTTATCGTGAGCTAGGGGAAACGTTTCAGAGTTTAGAGAATTGGTCTCTTCATATGTTAACCACTCACCAATTTCCAGAACGATTAATCGGACGACGTTGGGACAAAAGTCGAAAGCTTTATACGGGACGGCTGGAATGTCATTATTACCAGTTCTTCGGAGCACGTCCACCCAGAGGACCGTACCAAACGACGTAACGGAAATAACTAATTAGGGTGCCAACCATAACGAACGCAGCTAGATGAACAAAGTAAATGAAAGGTCTAATGCTACTAAAGTATTAGACCTTTTTTTAGCTAAATCATGGGTTGATACGTCAGACTATTTGTTGGTCATAAATACTCTCATATACAAGCATAATTACTCTGATGATGAATCAGAATATACTGTTATAGAGACTGAATATTGCTTACTATTACGTTCTGCAATGGTCATAATAATAAATAATAACTTTACAATCATTCTATACTCCCTTAAACTTAACTTGTTACAATGATAACAAGTTTAGGGAGGTTACGGTTATGTTGCTTAGTTTAATTGCGTATTTATCCATACTCCTTTTTGTTGGAATTTCTGTTTACAAGGCCTATAAATTTGCAAAGATGCCTTTGCATGGGCGAATGGAACTATATCCTGTGCCAAAAGAGAAAGGATTTGAGCATGGGGGTTCCTTTTATGAGGAAGTCGCGTGGTGGAGTAAACCTCACGAAGTATCTCATTTCAGAGAAATAATGGAAATGATGAAAGAAATTTTATTTATTAAAAAGTTGTTTGAAAATCAACGACCTTTTTGGTGGATTTCATACGCTCTACACTTAGGGATTTATTTTCTAATGGCTTGGACAATGTTATTGGTCGTAGGGGCGGCGTCTGAACTTAATGGGATTATCGTAGCGTCAGATGGCCCAAGCATTTGGGGTCTGTTGATTTACTATTTAACTGTTGCAACAGGAATTTTAGGACTTATACTAGCTACTTTAGGGTCTGCATTATTATTTCTTCGCAGGTTGTTTGATAGTACTTTGAAGAAATATACAACGCCACAAGAGTACTTTAATCTTTTACTCCTTTTTGCTGCTCTATTCTCTGGAATCATAACCTGGGGCAGTGATCTATCTTTTACTACAGCGAGAGAAGTTACCGCGAACCTCGTAACATTTACGAATTTCGATGCCACGGGTATGCAAACTATTAATATAATCCTTGTCGGAATTATGTTAACTTATATTCCTATCAGCAAGATGAGTCATTATGTTGGAAAGTATTTCACGTTCCATACGGTTCTATGGGATAATAGTCCTAACATCAAGGGTAGTGCGGTTGAGCAAAAAGTCAAAAAAGCGACGTCTTACCGTCCAACCACCTCTTGGTCAGCACCACATATTAAAGGACCCAACTTACCGAAATAACAACGTCTAATCTTCTAGTTTTCATGCGTCTATTCGATAGAAAAAGGAGTTCTAAGTATGATAAATCAAAAAGATTTACTCCCGAAAGACATGGGGCGTTCCGATGAGCAACTGATCAAACTCGAAGTTGATCAACTCATGCCTCTGTTGGCACCGTATGATAAACCTGGAATGGAGCCCGCGTTAACGGATCCTAAGCCTATGTGGAAAGAAAAGTACTGTACTTCGTTGGATGGTTATGTTGGTATTGACACCTTAGTTCGACCGAAGTCTAAAGAAGAAGAAGATGAATTTGTTCGTAAGTTCCTTACTGGCTTAGAAAAAATCTTTTCTGATGCCAATAATGGGGTGCTTGAACCGCTGCTTTTGACCTTTGAATATTGCGCTAAATGCAATACGTGTTCGGACGCATGCCATATCTATACGGCGACAGGGAACAACGAGATGTACCGACCGATTTATCGATCTGAAGTTCTTAGGAAAATCATGAAGAAATACTTTACTAAGAGTGGGAAGCTGTTAGGTGGCTTCGTCGGGGCAGATATCGATGTGAACTGGGAAACGATTGCTCGCTTAGGTGAATTATCCTATCGCTGTAATCTATGTCGACGATGTGCTCAGACCTGTCCATTGGGCTTAGATAATTCCCTCCTAACTAAAGAAATTCGCAAGATCTTCAGTCAAGAAATGGGAATTGCACCAACTCCCCTGCATAAGAAAGGGACTATGCTGCAACTTAAGACTGGTTCTTCAACTGGGTTAGCCAAACCTGCTTTTTTAGATACTCTTGAATTTCTTGAGGAAGATACCGAAGAGAAATTTGGTATAAAGTTTAAGTTCCCAGTCGATAAAAAAGGTGCAGACATACTGGTATTGCATAATGCGGGAGAGTTTATGGCGTGGCCGGAAAACCCTGTAGCTTTTGCCCTTCTTTTTGATGAAGCTGGGTTAAATTGGACCCTCAGTAGTGAAATTATGGGTTATGATAGTGTCAACTACGGCCTGTGGTATGATGATTATCAAGCGAAACAGATTGCTCTGATGCAGATGAAAGTAGCCAAAGAGTTTGGAGTCAACCGAATTGTCGTTGCTGAGTGCGGACATGCCCATAAGGCTTCGATCGTCGTGGGTGATCGCATGGCCTATGGAGATGCTAAGATTCCTGTTGAGAGTTGTTTGCCACTTCTGTGGGATATGGTTCGAACAAAAAAATTAAAGCTTGATCCCAGCAAAAATAATTTCCCAGTGACGCTACACGACCCTTGTAATGTCGTAAGACAATTGGGCATCGTAGAACCTCAACGGAATGTATTGAAAGCTATTTGCCCTCAGTTTAGGGAAATGACGCCACATGGCGTCGACAATTACTGCTGTGGTGGCGGAAGCGGATTTGCAATCATGAGTTCACAGAATTTTCCTCAGTTCAGAGATTCTGTGGCTTCACGGGTGAAATTCAATCAGATTCTAGGAGCTTTCAAGGGAACTATGGAAGACACTTCAATTCCAAAATATATTTGCGCTCCCTGTTCCAACTGTAAGGGCGCTATGCGATCAATTCTCGAACACTATGACGCAACCGATAAATTCAACCTCCAGTACGGTGGTTTAGTGGAACTTATGGTGAATGCACTTGTAAGTATGAAACAGCCTTACTTGGAATTTTTAGAGAAATAGTAAGCATCTAGTGATCAAAGGTCGTGTTCATATGGACTCCTTCAGGATGCCTGAAAGAGTCCATATGACATTTTATTTACTGGTTTTCCCACTGTTATTGCAGTGCTCATGTATGAGGATAGTACAACCCTGCGTTTTTTTAAATCCCTTTTAACAGATCTATATAGTGCTATCAGAATTATGTATTGTACGAATAGTGCACAAGATGTTAAATTAAGAAAGTGACATGGCCCAATGTTACATTAGTGTTATTTTACACAAGATGTAATGTCGTACCAAAAACGTTTCAATATTCTGTCTCCAATTATTCTCTTTAGTAGTTCAAGGAGGTGTAATCTGTGTTTATAGTGACAATCGATGAAGATCTGTGTTCAGGATGCGACTCTTGTGCTGAAGGATGTCCAGCTCACCTACTTGGCTTTAGTGAGGACAAGGCCCATGTAACCGGTGACGAATCAGAGTGCATGGGCTGTGAAAGTTGCACGTCGGTTTGTCCGACCGGTGCCATCAGTATTGCTGAAATGTAAGAAATCATAAAACTTGAAGACGGAGGGTGTGCCATGACTGAAAAGAAAACACCTTTACTAGACGAACTAGAAAAAGGTAAATGGCCTAGTTTTGTAACTGAAATTAAACGTGCTGCAGTAAAAAGCCCAGCGGCCAGTGAGTTGCTAGATGTATTGGAAAGATCCTATGAAGAGCGCAGAGGACACTGGAAACACGGCGGGATTGTTGGAGTTAGGGGATATGGCGGCGGCGTAATTGGTCGTTATGTTGATGAACCTAAAACTTACCCACATATCGCTGAGTTCCATACGATCCGTATTAATCAACCATCGGGTTTTTTCTACAATACAAAAACACTTCGCACAATTTGTGATCTTTGGGAGAAACACGGAAGTGGTTTGACGAATATGCACGGATCCACAGGAGACATTGTTCTTCTAGGATGCACAACTGAGCATATTCAACCCATCTTTGACGATTACAGCGAGGCAGGCTTTGACTTAGGCGGATCTGGTTCCTGCTTAAGAACAACAAACTGCTGCGTAGGACCTGGACGCTGTGAACATGCTTGTTATGATACACTTGAAGCATGTTACAATATTACTAATGAATTTATGGACGAGCTTCATCGCCCAATGTGGCCTTACAAGAGCAAGATTAAGTTCTCAGGCTGCGCCAATGACTGCACTGGAGCAATTGCCCGCGCTGACATCTCAGTCATAGGAACTTGGCGCGATTCGATCAGAATTGATCAAGCCGCTGTTAAAGAATATGCCGCTGAGAAATTCCCAATTCAAAGTCAAGTTTGTGACAAATGCCCAACTAAATGTCTTACCTACAACAAAGAGACCCAAGAGCTCTCAGTCGTTACTGAAGATTGCACACGTTGTCTGCATTGCATCAATATGATGCCTAAAGCAATTCAACCTGGCGCAGATAAAGGCGCTACCATTTTGATCGGTGGAAAATCGACCATCGTTCAATCAGCGTTCATGTCTTCGGTTGTCGTGCCTTTCATAAAAATGGATGTAGAAAATGATTTCGCAGAGTTCAAGGATCTTGTCGGCCGCGTTTGGGAGTGGTGGGATGAAAACGGTAAAACACGTGAGCGTATTGGTGAAACCATATTCCGCTTAGGAATGGGAAAATTCTTACGTGAAGCTGAAATTCCAATTGTTCCTCAACAAGTTTTCCGTCCACGTGCTAACCCATATGTGTTCTGGCCACAGGATGAACTTGATAGATCTGGAACAGCCCTTGATGGATCAAAACTGTAATGTTATAATAAGTAGCGTACGAGAGGTGGATAACCATGGCAGCAAAATTAGACCAAGGACCTCCAAATTATAAAGAGATGCTTCCACAAGTTATATTAGACAACTACGGCAAGTGGAAATACCACGAAATTCCTCGTCCAGGCGTACTCAAGCATGTTGGTGATAGCGGCGTACTTTACAGTGTCCGTGTAGCTTCACCCCGCTTAGTAAGTATTGATTTTGTCAGAGATTTATGCGTCATTGCAGACGAGTTTTGTGACGGATTTCTCCGCTTCACGACTCGTAACAATGTAGAGTTTCTAGTGTCTGATGAGGCTAAACTTCAACCACTACTTGATACTTTAGCAGCTCAAAACTATTGCGTTGGTGGAACAGGACAGTCAATTAGTAATATCATTCACACTCAAGGGTGGGTGCATTGTCACACCCCAGCGACTGATGCTTCAGGCGTAGTTAAAGCTGTAATGGATGATTTATATGAGTATTTCGACTCAATGAAGCTCCCAGCTAAATTGAAAATGGGCTTGGCTTGCTGCTTAAACATGTGTGGATCAACACACTGCAGTGATATCGGGATTGTCGGTGTTCACCGCACTCCTCCTCGCATCGATCATGACAAGCTACGTAAAGGTACAGAAATTCCAACTCTTGTTGCAAGCTGCCCGACTGGAGCTATTCGGCCGGATCCTAAAAATAAGAGTGTTATCATTAATGAATCAAAATGTATGTATTGCGGTAACTGCTACACGATGTCTCCTGCAATGGAGATCTTCGATGCTAAGAATGATGGTATTGCAATTCTCATTGGTGGTAAAGTTTCTAATGCCCGTTCAGCACCTACGTTTTCGCGTATGGTAATCCCTTTCTTACCAAACAATCCTCCGCGTTGGCCTGAAGTGACAGAAGCAATCCGTGCCATCATTGAACTATGGATTGCCAATGCTCATAAAGGTGAACGAGTAGGAGAATGGATTGAGCGTATTGGCTGGGAGAGATTCTTTAGCTTAAGTGGCCTTCCTTTCTCGGATATGTTGATTGATGATTATATCTTTGCCCGCGAAACATTCCGTACTGGTGCCGCATTTAAGTTCTAGGTTGATTCTAATTTATTATAGAAAGCTGGTATCTCAAATGCAAAAAGGACCTGCAAGCCCGGAAATTAAAGCAAAAGTACTTGAATACCTTGCGAAAGTTCAAAAAGCTAAGAGTAGAGACGTCGCAGTCGCAATTGGTGAGAAAAAGGGCGATGTTGATAACGCAGTTAAAGAGCTTACTGCAGAGGACCTTGTTGAATACCTCTATATCACTACTACCTTTATTTGCTTAAAAGGAAAAGTCCAAACACCAGATTAAGACTATGGGAAATTCCTAATAAACAATATATCGACCACCCTTAATGCCTTTCCTTGTTTCTGCTGATTCTATTAATCTAGCATTATTGGGAGAAGACTCAGGGTGGTCGATTTTTGTGTACAAACTGTCTTGAACTTGTATATCATCAAGTATCAATTGTACACTCCTGACTTAATAACTCCAAGAAAGGTGTGGGTGTGATGTTACCATTGACAGCTATAAATGAACTTGGTATGACAAATGTCCCTCGCTTAGTCATTGGAGCACCTATGGGGCGGAGCGGGAAAACAACGTTCACCTTAGGATTACTAAGAGCGTTTGCTCGACAAAAAATGGCAGTTCAACCCTTTAAGAAGGGTCCGGACTATATTGACGCAAGTTGGCACACTGTCGCTGCCGGGTGTACCTCCCGTAACTTAGATGCATTCTTTATGGGAAAAGGGGAGATATGTCGTTCCGTGTCGCAGCAAGCATCGGGAAAAGCAATAACGATCATTGAAGGCGCGATGGGACTCTATGATGGTCTTGACTTGCAAGGAAGTAGTTCTACGGCTGAAATTGCTAAAATTACCCGTACCCCTGTCCTTTTAGTCATCGATGCAACCCGTATGACTAGAAGCATTGCTGCTATGGTGATGGGTTATCAACATTTTGATCCAGAGGTGAACATTGTAGGTGTTGTACTCAATAAAGTGGCACGAGCTCGTCATGAAAAGATGGCGCGAGAAGCCATTGAAGAGTTCTGTAAAATACCGGTGGTTGGAGCAATTCCCAAGGACGTCAATTTAACGATCCCCGATCGTCACCTTGGGTTAGTTACCAGCGGTGAAATGCACGAAACTGACAGTTTATTAGAGTATTTTGCCGATGTCATTTGTGACCATGTGGATTTGGGTAAAATTCTTACATTGGCGCAAAGTGCACCGGATCTCCCCCAATATGAAGAGACTTCGGGACTCAACTTTTCCAAATACATTATAAAGAATAAGAGCCTGACACCAAAAATCGGTGTTATGCAGGATGCGTCCTTTAGTTTTTATTACCCTGAAAATATCGAAGCCCTAACAGAACTGGGGGCAGATGTAGTCCCTATTAATGCACTTGTAGATCAACAGCTTCCCTCTGACCTAGACGGTCTATATATTGGAGGCGGTTTCCCAGAGGTCTTCGCAGCTGAGCTTGAAGAAAATGAAACCTTACGTACGGACATTAAAAGGGCTGGAGAAATGGGTCTCCCGATTTACGCCGAGTGTGGTGGGTTGATGTATTTGGGGCGCTCAATTATTACGCCATCTAAAAACTTTGAGATGGTTGGTTTACTTCCGCTTGATACTCAAATGGAAAGTAAGCCGCAAGGACATGGTTATACGATTATGGAAGCCAATTCAGACCAGACTTGGTTCGATGAGAAGTCGGAAATAAAGGGCCATGAATTTCATAATTCCCGAATTATTAACTTAGCTCCATACGCAAAGTTTGGCTTAAAGGTCAAGCGAGGACATGGAATTGATGGTAAAAATGACGGAATTTGTTATAAAAATGTATTTGCAACCTATAATCATATTCACGCTCTAGGATGTCCCGAATGGGCGGAACGTATGGTAAGGTTAGCGACGAGTTACAAGCAGGCCAAATGGGATCAAATTGAGAAGGTAGCATCACAGTGAAATAATTAATTCCTATTGCATGTAAGAAGACAAAATATCATATATCGAATATCCACAAAAACATCGAGGCCGCCTCGGTGTTTTTTAGGCTGTTAATAAGTGAAATGCATGTATGGCTAATTCCTTTCACTGATGGTATTATAAAGATATATTGATGTCCAAACTATACTATTTAAGGTAAACACATTTAGTGTGTTGAATTTAATCTTATGGACAAGAAATAAGTATTTTTGTACGAGCAACTATGAGATGCCTTAACTATAGATATAGTTGATCTAGGAAGGAATGATTTAACATCATGGAACAACACCTTCTTGTGTTTAAGGATGTAGCTGAAACAAAAAATATTACCTTATCAGCTAAGAAACTTCACATGAGTCAACCCAGCATTAGTTTACAAATACAGAATTTGGAGAACCAGTATGGTGCTCGTTTTTTTGATCGTACTAATAAAGGAGTTACGCTAACTAAAGAGGGAGAAATATTCTATACTCATGTTCAGAGTGTCTTAGACATTCTGGCGAGTGCTAAAGAGCAAATTAATGCTTTAGCAAAAGGTCAGAGAGGACTAATATATCTTGGCGCGACGCTAACCATTGGAGAATATATTCTCCCAAATATTCTCGCTTTTCTATATAAGACACATCCAGACGTTGACTTCAAAGTGAAGATCGCGAATACTGAGTCTATATCTCAAGATGTTCTAGAAAAGAAACTTCATATAGGCTTGATTGAAGGCCCAGCTCCCCGACATAAGGATCTAAATGTGGAAAAATTTTGGCAAGATGAGTTAGTCGTCGTGCTTCCATACTTTCACTCCTGGGCGTCGAGAAAGAGCATTACCCTAGCTGAACTACCCCACGAGCGTATGGTGACGCGAGAAGAAGGTTCAGGTACGCGTAAGGTCATGGAAATGGCTCTTAAGGAGCGAGGGCTTGATCCAGAACAGTTAAATATTACGATGGAACTCGGAAGTACTCATGCTATTAAACAAGTGGTCTCCGCCGGGCTTGGGGTGACCATAATATCAGCATTGACTGTTAGTCGGGATAGCGACCAGAAAATATTTAGGACTTTAAAGATACAAGATGCTCCTATCTATCGGTCTCTCAGTATTCTCACCAATGCCCAAACTAACCAGACTAAGGACGAACGCCTTTTAATAAACCTACTCCACGATCACCGATTGTTATCAAATATTTTAAGTAAGGATTTTAGTGGATTAGAGCATCTAGAGTAAACGACTTTGTATTACTTCAGTGGGTGGTAGGGAAGGACAGAAACGTTGAAAACTGACTGCCGGATTGGACTCGTTCAAATGGAATCCATTGTGGGAGAGACTGAGCAGAATTTCAGGAAGATTATTCAGCTGGCTGAGGATGCTCATAAGCAGCAAATATCCCTGTTATGCTTTCCAGAATGTGCCCTCAATGGTTATTCACCCAAAGACGCATCAGACATTGGAATCACACTAGATAGTCCTTGGATTCACAAGTTAAGAGAGTGCTCACAAGACCTAGGAATTACTCTGTTGGTGGGATTGGTGGAGCAGCGTGCAGACTTGTCCAAACCCTTTATTTCGCATATTGTTTTATCACCTGGAGTGGAACCGTCTGTTTATCATAAAGTGCATTTAGGGCGGAGCGAGTTAGATTATTTTACGCCAGGAGACAGTTTCCCCATCTTTTCAGCTCACGGAACGACATTTGCTGTGGGAATCTGTTGGGACTGGCATTTTCCGGAGTTGGCAGCGATTTATTCTCTGAAAGGTGCTGAGGTCTTATTTGCACCGCATGCATCTCCAAAGATAGCCGGTGATCGTATAGAGATTTGGTTACGTTATCTCGGAGCACGAGCCTATGATAATTCTGTGTATCTAGGCGCGTGTAATTTGATTGGTAGCAACGGGAGAGCCAAGGAATTTAGTGGAGGGTCGCTAATTCTTGGCCCGAAAGGAGAGCTCTGCAATCAATCACACTTGGGAGACGCAGGAATACTAGCAGAAACCCTTTCAGCCGAAAGGATTAATCTTATACGCAGCCCAGACCGTGCCTCCATGCGGGATAGCTTTTTCCTTGCGGACCGACGTAAAGAACTTTATCATGAACTGATAGAACTAGACATACCTGCTAAAAAGACGGAGAGCAAGGAGTAATACTCTGGTGACATGAGCGGGTAATTCGATGGTTAATGAATGTAAAGAAAAAAACCTTCCTAGGCTTTATTAAGCCTAGGAAGGTTTTTGTTACGAGTAGTTTACCAATTGCTGCGTGCGCGAGGTTGGTAGCAATCACGGCAATACACGGGTTTATCACCAGAAGGTTGGAAAGGTACGGTCGTCTCTTTACCACAAGTTGCACAAATAGCCGGAAACATTTCGCGTGGTTGACGAGAATACCCACCACCGCCGCCGTTATTTCTGGTTTGTTCTTTTCTGGCAGCTCGGCATTCTGGGCAACGACCAGGCTCATTTGTAAACCCTTTCTCCGCATAAAATTCTTGTTCCGATGCTGTGAATTCGAACTCTCGACCACAGTCTCTACATCCTAAAACTTTGTCACTAAACATTAAAAAACCTCCGCATTTTTATTACTCGCGTCATGGGAAGTTCAGAAAAACTTCCCATAGCCGTAGGCAATCGAGAAGGTCTGTGCAATTCCACAAGTACTTAACGAGTTAACTTCAGTATAACTATGATAGGAATATAAGTCAAAGGTCAACCCACAAAATTATACTAAAATATTCCAATAAATTTAGCAAAGAAAAGACTATATAGAGATAATTTGTCTAAGGCTGTTTTCGTGCTATTATTTTGTCATTGAATATCTAGAAATTCTTTCTGCCATAATAAAGTAAGGTTATAACGCATAATAATAAGCGGAAAGAACCTTAAATTAATGAGGCGAATTGGAGGATGAGCGAATTGGAGCACCTCGATATAATAACGTTACCATATCGTATCCTGGGTATGCAGAAACTTGAGGAGCTATTCAACAAGAAGGGCTATTTGATCTGTCAGGCTTCGGGTGAAAAAATTTATGATTTTAATAGAATCACAGCAATCTTTATGCCACTCAGTCAAGAGCGTGATCAAGTCATGGCCGTTCATAATGATTATGCCACAGAATTTATTCAGAGCTGTCTTTTGACACTCCATTAGTATAAACCTATAACTTGATGACGAACTGGTGAAAGAAGGCTAAACTGTTTCATAGAACGCAGAAAACACTTTAGACATGGCCAAGTGGTCTTTAACGCCGCCAAGTTCTCGGACAGAGTGCATCGCCAGTAAGGGGTTCCCTATATCGACAGAACGAATATCGAGGTGAGTGCTAGAGATTGGCCCTATCGTTGAACCCCCTCGTTCATCCGAACGATTTACAAATTTCTGGAG
>DASRMG010000265.1:0-6103 GCA_035648035.1 Desulfosporosinus sp.
CTCCACTTCGATCGCCACCCCTTTACCTCCGTATCACCAGATTTTTGACTCTCTGATTATACAGGGTTTTATATTGAAAGTGGCTCACTTTTTTCCTAGCGTTTCCTTCAATTCTGGCTCACTTTTATTATAGCGTTCATACACAGTGAACAAAGTGAGAATCGTCCGAAATGGCGGTTCTCACTTTTTCAGTTCACCGCTTTCATGCGTCATAATGTTTGGATAGGTTGTTGAAACAGGTTGACATCACTCTGCTCAATGAAAAGGCCACCTTGAATGTTACTTCAAGGTGGCCTTTGTAGACCTTAACTTTATCGACTTAGCTGTTGATATATTACACTCTGGGTGTTTTTCTCAGCTGAAATTGCTTATTAATATCTAAAAAGATTGGCAAGGAGTTTTACTGATCTAAAAAATTTAGAAAAAATGGAAGGATTTATTACAAATATGTTGAATCTTAAAAGATATTGAACAAAAAGCTATATATAACAAGTTTTAAAGGTAATTTTCAATATGGAGGAGATAAGCATGAATAAGTTATATCCTTTAACAAATGCTCAGAAATCTATCTGGGTTGCTGATAATTTATACCCTGGTACAAGTCAAGCTAATTCATCAGCAACCGCTGTAATTCGTGAGGATATTAACTTTAATTTAATGAATGAAGCGGTTAATACTGTGATAAAGAACAACGATGCCCTTCGTATTCGATTAATTAATCATAACGGTACGCCTCGACAGTATTTTGCTGACTTTGTTTATAAGAAGTTTGATATTTTGGATTTTAGCTATGAAAACGGTGAAAAAGATTGTCAACAATGGGTAAAGGAAATGACTGCAATACCATTTGCCTTAATTGACACCAACCTTTTTTATTTTGCCATGATTAAGTTAGGTGAACAAAAAAGTATCTGCTTTTTTAAATTCCATCATACGATTACTGATGCTTGGGGAGACGGTCTGGTAATAAGAAAAACTCTGAAAGAATATTGGCAACTAATACATGGCATTTCTCCAGACAATAAGGAGGAACCTTCCTTTGTTGACCATATCAATAATGAACTGAAATATATGGCTTCAAAACGCTTTGATAAGCAAAAGGAATTCTGGTCAGGTGTATTTGAGACGGTTCCAGAGTTCATATCTCTGACTGATTATAAAGGGTTTAACAGCTTGGCCGGAAAAAGGAAAGGTTATGTTTTATCTCACTCATTAAGTTTCAAATTGCAAAGCTTTTGTGAGTCGAATAAAGTTTCAGCGTTTAGTGTCTTCTATGCACTTCTTGTCTTATACCTATCCAAAAAAAGTAATAAAAGAGATATTGCGATTGAGACACCTATTTTGAATAGGACAGGTAAAACGGAAAAGAACACAGCGGGTATGTTTATGCATAATATACCCACCAGAATTTATGTTGAGCCAAGTCTTGACTTTCTAGCCTTTGTGAACCAATCCTTCAGAGTATTAAAGAACTTCATGAGAAATCAGCGTTATCCCTATAGTAATATATTAAAAGATTTTCGTCAAAAACACCAATTTTCTGGAATGCTTGTGGATGTTACACTGAATTACTGGAATGTCAAGAGTGATTCGGTAATTGACTATGAGGGGATCTGGAATTACCCTGGCGCACAGCCGAACTCTCTGTCGATAGGTATTAATGACTTGAAAGATACTGGCTTACCGGTAATGTATTATGACTACCTGCTTGAAGTGTTCAGTGAGGAAGACATTGATCAAATGCATAATAATATGTGCAAGCTCTTAACAGACGCCCTAGAAAACCCAAGCAAAAGGCTTTGTGAATTACATATGTTATCTCAGGAAGAATTAAATATGTTGTTACTAGGTTTCAATCAGACAGAATTACCTTATGAAGCAAAGACAATATCCGATCTGTTTGAAGAACAGGTTAAAAAATCACCAGAAAGTACGGCCATAGTCTTTGGCGACAAAAGATTAACTTATCGGGAACTTGATGAGAAGTCTGATAAGCTGGCCCGTTATATCCGCGGAAAAGGGATGACTAAAAACTCGATTGTGGGGTTGCTTGTTAACAGATCTTTGGAAATGGTAATCGGTATTCTGGGGATTCTTAAGGCCGGGGCAGCCTATCTGCCTCTTGATCCCGGCTACCCCAGGGATAGAATTGCCTATATGCTTAATCAGAGCCATACCCGCTTAATTCTTACTGATAGGTATAATGCCGATATAGATACTAGCGTAAATTATGAGTTTGCCAACATTGCAATGAGTAACACCGCTGTCTATGCTGCAGACAATGCTAACTTAGATAGCGATATTAAAGCCAATCCAGATGACTTGGCTTATGTGCTATATACTTCGGGATCGACAGGTAAACCTAAAGGGGTTATGGTTCACCATCGGGCTTTGTGTAATCTTATTAACGGCGTGGCTCGCAATCTGAATTTTGAGAGTCAAACTATAGTTTCCTTAACAACCATCGCTTTTGATATTTTTTTTTGTGACACCATTTTGCCCTTAACCCAAGGGATGAAGGTTATTATCGCCAATGAAGAAGAGCAAACAATACCTAAGTATCTCTTTGACCTCATACTCAAACACCAAGTTAAGGTTCTGCAAGCCACGCCCTCAAGAATGAAGCTGATTTTAAGTGAGGAGCAGGGTAGAGAGTGCTTGAACGATTTATCCCATCTCTTAATTACTGGAGAGGCGTTTCCAACACCTTTATTACCCCAATTGAAATTAGTTACTCAAGCAGAAATCTATAATCTGTATGGCCCAACAGAAACGACCGTATGGTCAACAATGAAAAATGTAACCCATTCTGAAAAAATTACAATCGGAAAACCGATCGCTAACACACAGATATATATCCTTGATGAGCATCTATCTCCAGTATCTATTGGTTCAATAGGTGAAATCTTCATTGTTGGAGATGGAGTTTCTTTGGGCTACTTACATAACCCCGAATTGACCAAAGAACGTTTCGTGGTTAATCCATATATACTTGGCAAAACAATGTACCGGTCAGGGGATGTAGGACGATGGCTTGCAGATGGTGATATAGAATGCTTGGGTCGAAATGATAATCAAGTAAAGATAAGAGGGCTTAGGATTGAGATAGAAGAAATTGAAGCCTGCTTATTAGCACATGGGGAGGTTCAAGAAACAGTCGTAACTGTTAGGGAAGACAAAGCGGGTAAGAAACATATATGTGCGTACTTAACTGGTGAGAGTAGACCAAGTAATGAAGAGTTAAGAACCCATATTCTAAAGTCTTTGCCAAACTATATGCTTCCTGCTTGGTTTACCTGGCTTAATACTATACCACTGACTCCGAACGGTAAGATCGATCGCCGCGCTTTATTCGAGCCAATCGAAATGGATTTTGGCCACTTCACAAATACTTATATCGCTCCCAGAAATGATCTGGAATGGAAAATGGTAAGGTTGTGGGCGGAAGCTCTTGAATTGGAACGAGTTGGAATTGATGACAACCTGTTTGCTTTGGGAGGAGATTCATTAACCATCTTGGAAATTATGTCGGGTGCCTTATCTTACGAATGGAAACTCAACGCCCAAAATTTCTATGAGTGTCCAACGGTAAGGCAGTTGTCCTCTAAACTTACTGGGTGGACCCAAGAAGATAAATGGAATGAAGAAGAGATTTATATCGCCAGGGGACCATCGGAAATTATTATCAAGCCAGTGGATATGGGTAATGTGCTTTTGACGGGAGCAACTGGCTTCCTAGGGATACACCTCCTCATGGAGTTATTGACTCAAACAGATAACGAAATCTACTGTTTGGTGAGGGGGAATCAGGCTAAAGTAAGATTGGATGAATTGCTGAGTTTTTATTTTCCCGCGCTTCCAATATCTCTAAAAAATAGGATCTTAGTCGTTAATGGGGATATCTCATCTAAACATTTTGGCTTAACCAATATAGAATATAGTGATTTAGCGCAAAAGGTACAAACGGTTATTCACAGCGGTGCATTGGTCAAACATTATGGTAATTACAGTGAATTTGAGAAGAATAATGTTCAAGGGACTTGCGAAATTATCGATTTTTGTATCAAATTCGATAGAAAACTCAACCATATTTCTACAATCAGTATATCGGGAGACTTTGTGGTAGACCAAAGCAAAGTCAATATAGGTTTTAGAGAAGAAGATTTTTATATCGGACAGGATTACAAAACCAACGTTTATGTACGTAGTAAATTTGCTGCGGAGAACCAGATATTTAAGGCTGAAATTAAAGGGTTAAGGTTTTCTATCTTCAGGATTGGTGTCCTAACAAGTCGCTACCAGGATGGTAAATTCCAGCGCAACATTGATCAAAATGCCTTTTATCGCAAAATTCAATCCATGGTGTGCTTAAAGATAATCCCTGAAAGTTTTCTTGATCAGAGTATTGAGTTTACACCGGTAGACTACTGCGCCAAAGGTATAATGAATATCATTAAGGTAAATCAAGCTAGCGGTATGGTGTTTCATATGTTTAATCATCATAAGATTAAGGCAATCGAGCTCCTGAGCTTTTTAAGAGTGCTAAATATACCTATCCAAACAATACCTAACCTGGAATTTGAGTCATATATTGCGCAGCTCTCACAAACAAAAGAAGGAAAAGAAACTCTAAGTGGTCTGGTTTCCGATCTAAGTGTTAATAAGAGCTTGAATTACAATAATGCCATTAATATAGATTCAACATTTACTATTAACTATTTGAACCAGGCTGGTTTTGTTTGGCCACAGATAGACGTCGAATATCTTTCCAAAGTTTTAACTAATATGCGTGAAGTAGATTTCATTAATGATTCAATAAGTTATAACCTATAGCAATGCCGGAATGTAATAGATTTTTCTTAGCCTAAAATTCAGGAGAAAATGTGTTTTTAATAAGGTAGTTCTAAATTCAGGTCTACGATCCTATTGAAGTTTGTGAATTTGACATGTAAACTGTATTTAGAATCCTTGTGAAAATTAATATTTTGTATAATAGGCTCTAAGTCTAGAGCTAGGTTGCTCTAGATTTGAATTTGAAAGTTAAGGTGCATGACATGTCCTTTAAAAACACACTATTATCATTGATCTTAACGAAAAATATGTCTGGACATATACCCGATAGTGAAAAAAATGAATTCAACATAGAACTTATTAACTTAAATTTTGAACGGTCAAGCAAGATTAATCTTTTATTATTAATCATTTCATTAATTTTGCTTCCTATTGATATTCTTAACAAGCAAAAAGGACTGTGGATGCCAGGGTCTAAGTATCTCTTTTATACACACATTTTAATGATAATTGTACCGCTAGCATTGCTGTTTTTTTCACGCATAAACAGAGGCATTGATCCTAAGCAAAAGCGCAAACAGCTGTTATTTGTTATGATATTTGCTTATTTTATGACCTTGGATGCTACTTTTACTTCTATTATTGATCAGCTTATACACGGTGAGATTACATTGTATATTATTGGAGCATTAACTATTGCCATAATGAATACTTTCAAGCCACTGACTAGTCTGGGGATTTATTTCATTAATTATTCAATATTTGTAATTGGTATTACATTTGTCCAAGAAAACTCTGCTATTTTAAGAGGGCATTACGTTAATGGTGCAATACTTGCCGTAGTTGCGTGGTTTCTTTCTATCATACTTTATTATGCCAAAGTCAGGGAGTTTCTGAGCAGGAAAACAATCGAACATCAGAAAAGTGAATTGGAAAATGCTAATCAACTGCTGACAGCGACCAACCGCAAGCTTCAGGAATCACTCTCCGCACTGGACGAATCCCAGAACATTATTTTCACCCTTGCGCTTGCACTGGAATCAAAAGATGCATATTTACATGGGCATTCAGAACGAGTGACCGATTATGCTTTGGAACTTGGAAAGTTCTTGAATTTAAGTGAAGTTGATCAAGTGAATATATACCGTGCGGCAATTTTACACGACATTGGGAAGATCGGCATTCCTGATGCAATTTTGAATAAGCCAAGCGCATTAGCAAGCGAAGAATGGTCAATCATGAAATCTCACCCAGAGCGGGGTGAGACTATTTGTTCTAAGTTGAACTTTGCCAAAGAAATTTTACCGATCAT
>DASRMG010000266.1:0-2107 GCA_035648035.1 Desulfosporosinus sp.
CACCATCTCCAACTGCCGTGGCTACTTGTCGCAATGGGGTGTTACGGATATCTCCTGCGGCATATACACCTACAATATTAGTCTGTAAGAGAGGATTGGTCAAAATATAACCACGCTCGTCCGCCTCAATTTCTCCGTTGATAAATCGAGCGTTAGGATCAGTTCCAACATAGATGAAAACGCCATCCGCAGGGATTTCACGTATTTCTCCGCTGAGCACATCCAGCATGCGAACGCCTTCTACGCGATCAGATCCAAGAATTTCCTCGATAATGGTATTAAGTTCAAAAGTTATTTTCGAATTATCTTTTGCTCTGTTCATGGCAATTTGGGAAGCTCGAAAGCCCGCCCTCCGGTGTACGATGACAACTTCTTCTGCAAACTTAGTAAGGTATACCCCTTCTTCTATAGCTGCATCTCCACCACCCACAACAACAACTTTCTTACCCCTAAAAAAAGCTCCGTCACAGGTTGCGCAATAAGAGACTCCACGGCCTTTAAAATCGTCCTCACCCGGCACTCCCAATAAACGAGGTTTGGAACCAGCAGCTACTATGATTGAACGTGCTTCAAGGACTTGACTATCAGTATGAATTTTCTTAACGGACTCCTTAAGGTCGAGTTTGTGAACTTCCTCAAAAATAAACTCAACGCCAAAAGTCAAGGCTTGTTTATGAAATGAGTTCATTAGTTCATATCCGTTGATCCCATCCGGGAATCCAGGATAATTCTCGATATTCTCCGTTGATGCCGCTTGACCACCAGGCATCGCTAATTCTACAATAGCTGTTTTGAGCCCACCTCGCGCAGCATATATCCCAGCTGTTAGGCCTGCCGGACCAGCACCGATAATTACCACATCATACATGTTCTTTCAACTCCTCGTAGAATGGTTGCATAAAATTATACCCCTTAAGGGTATTTATGGGGTATTTATAGGATAGTATACCATATCTACTAAAGATTATAAATATATCTCCATAAATTCTGATTTTTAATGAAGGAATTTTCATTTACTGGGAAGAATATTATAATTAGTTAATATAACTTTATATAGTTTTATTTTCCGAAGTTTAAAGGAGGAATCACCGTTGTTTCGTTTAGTTAAAGTTTTAATTGGTTTAATTATATTAGTTTCGTTGCTAACCGCGTCGAGTGGCCTATTTGAAGATTGGTTATGGTTTAAAGATCTTGGTTATACACAATTATTTTGGACTCCAATCCTTAGTAAACTACTTTTTCAAGCAGTGAACGGCACGATTCTTTTTATTTTCATTGCTGGAACCTTACTTTCTATTCGTCATGCCATTATTACCTTTGTTAATGATCGTTTGCGACAACGTATGCGTTTAGTTCAGGACATGAACCGACCAATTTTAAGTCTAAGTCAGCGAAAAGTTACCGTTTGGTTGCTTGCTATCTCAGCTTTTGTAAGTTTTGGAGTCAGCTTTGTTGCTGGTTTCACGGGCTGGTTGAATGTTTTATCATTTATCCATTTCACCTCGTTTGGACAACTCGACCCGATCTTTGGCAAGGATTTGGGTTTTTACTTCTTTCAATTACCTTTTTTGAAAACTATATTCGATGCCTTTTTCGGTCCCTTGTTCTTACTCACCTTATTCACAACTATTTTTTATATCGTCACTGGAGTCTTGCAATTCCGCTCGAGGAAAATATGGCAAACTGGTGCAGTCTCATTGGGATCCGCACGGAAGCATATAGCCTTTCTCATCGGAATTCTCTTTGCACTAAAAGCATTCGGATATTATTTGGATATTTACCAGTTACTCTATTCTGTACACGGACATATTACTGGCGCTGGATATACAGACTTAACCGCTACTCTTCCCGCCCTAAAAATATTAATTGTAATCAGTGTTTTAGGATCTATCTTAGCCTTTACTTCCCTGTTTTATAATGAAACACGGTTATTAACCCTACCCGCAGTAGGTATCTTTGCAGTCGGATTTTTGATCTATGGGATATTCCCAACACTGCTTCAAACTCTTGTCGTCTTACCGAACGAGCTTAGTAAAGAGCAACCGTATATACAACATGAAATTGAATTGACGCGATTTGGGTATGGCTTAGACAAAATTACTGAAAT
>DASRMG010000267.1:0-4131 GCA_035648035.1 Desulfosporosinus sp.
CTCTTGCTTAAACCTCAAATACCTTAATAGAGATTGCCTCCCTGTAATTCTTGGCTGCACGGTCAGACCCCATAGGGCAATCGACCGAACGAGGGCTCTGCCCATCGAACACAAATCCTATTCTCCACAATATCGCGGCAAAATCCCCACACCAATATCCTTCAACCTCGGATAGATCTGATCCTTCTCCGACAACAGCGGCTTCTCTAGCGGCCACTGGATACCTAAATCAGGATCCTGCCAGTTCACTCCATATTCCGACTGTGGCTGGTACATTTCCGTGCACTTATACGCGAATAGCACAGTCTCACTCGTCACACAAAAACCATGGGCAAAACCTTCGGGTATATAAAATTGACGCTTGTTCTCACTAGAAAGTCTCACTCCTACCGACTCGCCAAACGTCGGAGAACCCACACGAATATCCACAGCCACGTCAAACACTTCACCCTGCAGGACATACACCAATTTCCCCTGAGCGTTTGGGTTCTGAAAGTGAAGCCCCCGCAGGACTCCCTTTTGAGAAAAGGATAGATTATCCTGGACGAAAACAGCGGGTAACCCAAGCTCTTCATAGCGAGCTTGATTCCAAGTCTCCATGAAGAAACCCCGGGGATCTCTGAACACCTTCGGTTCTATGATCTTGACCCCGGGTAACCCTGTTGCGATAACCTTCATCCCTGAACACCATCCCTCACCATACTCATCAGATATTTCCCATAACTGTTCTTCTGGAGCGGTTCCGCTAATCTGAGCACTTGTTCAGCAGAGATATAGCCCATCCGAAAGGCAATCTCTTCCGGGCAGGCGATCATCAGACCCTGGCGTTCTTCCATCGTTTGAATGTAATTAGAAGCCTGTAAAAGAGATTCGTGGGTTCCAGTATCTAACCAAGCATACCCACGGCCTAATTTCTCCACCCGCAAAGCATTATTAGCTAAGTATGCTTTATTGACATCAGTGATCTCCAGCTCTCCCCTAGCTGAGGGTTTAAGGTTTTCTGCAATATCCACGACAGAATTATCATAAAAATACAAGCCTGTTAGAGCATATTTTGACTTCGGATGTTGTGGTTTCTCCTCCAAGCTAACAGCTTGTCCATTCTTATCAAATTCAACGACGCCATACCGTTCAGGATCTTTCACCAAATAAGCAAAAATAGTTGCTCCCTTCTCTTGGCGAACAGCCCGGCCTAGATGCTCCGTAAAATTATGTCCGTAAAAAATATTGTCCCCCAATATCAAGGCACAACTATCCTGCCCGATAAATTTGCGACCGATGATGAAAGCCTGGGCCAATCCGTCCGGTTGAGGCTGGATAGCGTATTGAATATTGATTCCCCATTGACTGCCGTCTTGAAGTGCTTCGGTATATTGGCGATAATCGTGTGGCGTTGTAATTACCAATATCTCTGTAATACCAGCTAACATTAACGTTGTCAACGGGTAATAGATCATCGGCTTATTATAGACTGGCATTAATTGCTTGCTAACCGTAATCGTAAGTGGATAAAGTCTAGTGCCTGAACCACCCGCTAATATAATTCCCTTTTTCATCTCATTCACTCTCCAACCCTAATCGTTCCCGGCGATAACTTCCATCACAGACCCGTTGGCACCATACCCCATTTTCCAGATACCACTGTACGGTTTTTCGGAGCCCTGTGGCAAAGGTCTCTTCAGGCTGCCAATGTAAGGTCGTCTGAAGTTTCGTTGAGTCAATAGCATACCGTTGATCATGACCAGGCCTGTCCTTAACAAAGGCAATTTGCTGCCGGTAGCTCACTCCGTCAGAGCGGGGTGAAAATTCATCGAGCAGGTCACAGAGAGTATGCACCACGTCGAGGTTGCTTTTTTCAGTGTTCCCACCGATATTATAGGTTTCGCCGATGTTGCCACGTTCAATGACCGTCTTAAGAGCACTGCAGTGATCGAGAACATAGAGCCAGTCCCGGATGTTTTGTCCATCCCCATAAACAGGCAAGGATTTGCCTTCTAAGGCGTTGAGAATCATCAAGGGAATGAGTTTCTCGGGAAATTGATATGGCCCGTAATTATTAGAGCAATTCGAAGTTAAGGTCGGCAACCCATAGGTATGGTAATACGCCCTGACAAGATGATCGGAGGACGCTTTCGACGCCGAGTAAGGGGAATTCGGTGCATAGGGTGTCGTTTCTGTAAAATATCCCGCTTTTCCTAAAGAGCCATAAACCTCATCAGTGGAAATATGCAAGAACCGAAACTCATGATCTTGGTTCTGGTGTTCCTCATTCCAGTAGCTGCGTACTGCCTCCAACAAATGAAACGTTCCCACAATATTTGTCTGGATAAAATCCCCCGGGCCTTCGATCGAGCGGTCAACGTGCGATTCCGCTGCAAAGTTGATCACCGCTTGGGGTCGATATTGGTGTAACAAGCCTTTAACCAACGTCTGATCGGCGATATCACCCTGGATGAATGAGTATTGAGGATGGCCACTGAAATCAGCCAAGGATTCCAGATTACCGGCATACGTCAACTTATCCAAGTTGACCACGTGCACCTCCGCTTGTTCTATAATGCACCTGATAAAATTACTTCCAATGAAACCGGATCCCCCGGTCACTAGCCAAGTTTTCAAGCGACTCTCCCCCATCTATTCTTGCAGTTGCCTGCACTCATTTTCGATATAATCCTGGAGCGCTTCTTCCCAAGGACGCATGACATCCATGCCTCGAAGCTTCAGCATTTTATTAGCCAGGACTGAGTACTGCGGACGTTTGGCTTTTATTACCGCATATTCCGCAGTACTGACAGGGACAACCCTGACGGATTTGCCCGCTAATTCGAAGATTTTCCGAGCAAGGTCACACCAAGTACAGCTTCCTTGATTGGAGGCATGATAGAGTCCATAAAACTCCGTCTGGATCAAGCGTTCGATGGCCCAAACCAAATCTTTAGTATAGGTTGGGGTACCATACTGATCAGCCACCACTGTGAGATGATCTCTCTGTTCAGCCAATTTCAACATCGTTCGCACAAAGTTAGGACCATCCCCATAGAGCCAAGAGGTACGCAGAATATAGTACTCTCCGCCAACCTGTTCGACGAGCTTTTCCCCCCATAATTTGCTTTTCCCGTACACGGACAGAGGATTGGGCGCATCGAACTCTTCATACGCTATCTTTATTGTGCCATCAAAGACATAATCCGTGCTGATATGCACGAATTTAGTCTGGGACCTTCTGCAAGCGAGCGCTAAGTTATGCGCCCCAAGAGCGTTAACTCGAAAGGCTGTATCCTCATCGTCCTCAGCCTTTTCCACATTGGTATAGGCTGCAGCGTTAATGACCACAGCAGGGCTAGTGTCAGAGATAAAATTTTCTACAGACTGATAGTTTGTAATGTCTATGTAAGGGATATCTTGCAATATCAACTCATACTTTTCCTGGAACTGTTTTGTGATTTCCTTTCCCAGTTGACCGTTAGAACCAAACACTAATAATTTCATAATGCTCTCCTTAAAAATAATCCAGGTTTTCTTAAATGAAATAGATTATGACGGAATATAGCTGTGTAAGATTAACTTTCTATGATGCCATAAGGTGAGTGATATTGTTTATTATTTGAGGTGCACATTTGCTTGAATAACCATGCTTTTATTGAATAATTTAATTCTCCGTCGTGGCGGTTGTTTTCCGGATAAATAAATACCTGCGAAACAGCCACATCATAAATAGCAAATAGATAAAATAATTCATAGCATAAGCATACGTCACACCAACGCTTCCAAAATAGTGCATAAATAAAAACGACAATCCGACATTGCTGGAAGCAAATATTATCTCAGAAATTATAAACCACCTTGTCATCGCTTTTGCCAACATTATGAAAGCCAATATCCAAGATGCAATCTTAAAAAAGTCGCCCACGACTTGGAATGCGAAATATTCACGCATAGGCATAAACTCAGGCGTATATAATACATGAATAATGAAATCCCTGCACAAAAACACCGATATGCCCCCCATTGCAGCAAGTGGTAGCAAAAATTTGTATCCCTTGAAGATTTCAGCCCGCAGGGCTTGCTCTTCTTTGATAGCCGACAACGTAGGTAAATAATAAGTAGACAATGTTGTAGTAACAACCATCA
>DASRMG010000268.1:0-11476 GCA_035648035.1 Desulfosporosinus sp.
TACTGTATTAATGTAATCATTATCTTTAATATCTTCAATACAGATAATGAATTCATCGCCACCAATTCTGGCAACAGTATCACATTTTCGCAAGGTGTTAACCAATCTTTTAGATACTTCTAGTAATAACTGATCTCCGATGTCATGTCCCATAGTATCAATAATCACTTTAAAATCGTCTAGATCCAAAAACATGATTGCAAGCATTTTTTTATACGACTTGACGAAAATATGGCATGATTAAGCTGTTCAGATAAGAACAGTCTGTTAGGCAACCCTGTTAAATGGTCATGATAAGCAAGATGTTTAATTTTGTGTTCAGAGGATGTAATTTCTTTATATATAGAAGTAATTTCTTCATTTTTTCTCTTTACTTCTTGGAACTGTTTTGTAATCCAATAATAACGATTGGTATTAATTTTATGAACCATAGCAGCAATAATGCACACAATCATAAATAAGACAATTTGTATTACATAGTACGTAATTTCCATATGAAAGGACGAGGCGCTGAAGGAATGATATAGGATATATATATTAGAAATTAATATTGCCAATGTAAGGGAATATAACATTTCTCTTGTAATACGTATCATGGCCAATAAAAGCAGAATAAATGAAACAGTCCATACAGCAGGCCCGATAATATCATAAAATCTAGTGGTGATAAAAATTAACGTCAAAAAAGAAAGTCCTGAAATAGATAGCGTTACCACATTAGTTTTTAAGTCCACTCTAGTAACGACGTCAAATACTATGCCCATCAGCAAAAATAGCAAGCTGTTAAATAAACATATTTCTAAATTTTGCGTTTGAATTAGATAACGAACGATAAAGTTTACTATCGACGCAAGATACAGTAATACTGATGCATACATGCTTACGATAATATTTTCATACATACTTATCATATTTGCATTATCTTCTGCTTCTTGGATAGCCTTTGTTATACTTGGAATGGTACGTTTAATAGCCACATGAAGCCCACTCTCTCATTTAGAAAAGATACTCTCTATAAAAGCTATAGTTCCTGTTTTTAAAAGAAAGCAGCGCATCAATGTATTCTTTCCTCTATTTTCTTCTAACTGTATATGCGATCGTCAAGAAAAATGTGAACCAGTCTCTGAAGTGCACCCCATTTATTAACTCTTTCTAAATCAGCGTTGTTAGCGGTTTCAAGCGTGGCCTGGAAAGATGGACCAGTGGTTGTTAATGCATTGGCGCGTCCATACTGGAGAGCAGACAAGGCAGCACCCTTTTTCCTTAGCAGTGTCTAATCTCACAACAAACATTGGCTGCAACAAATACGAACATTTTCGAACATACAAATGCTACTGCTGAAGAAACAAAACAAACTGACCAAGTAATTAAATGTATCAAAGGGATTGCACCTCAAACAAGAAAAGCCCGCCAAACCAGGCCCTAAATAACCACACTGAACCCCTCTTAAATCCCAAAAATAAAAAGAGCCCCGAAGGACTCTGTAATCGCCATAGTTTGGCGAAGGCTAGGCGTTCCTATCCAAACCCACGCAAGAAACCGTTTCCATCTGGTAGATGCCCCACTCATAAAAGCCCATTCCTATACATCCACTGCGTTTTAGCATCCATGGACAACTGTTTTAACTGTTTGGCTAGCTCAACGTCATCTTTCCTTTGATATTCCTAAGTTTGCTTGGTCAGTTTGTTCTGTTTTTGTTTTAAGGCCTTATTATTGGAAGATTTCTATACAATTTTCTAACTCTATACTTCAGTGTTGTTAAGTTAAAATTGTAAATTTCATTGATAATAGATTGAACTCCGAGAATACACTGATCAATTTGCTTTCTCTTATTTACTCAAGTTTCGCAGCTCCAATCAGTAAGATAAACCTGATATAGGAGGGTAGAGCCATGATCCATTGTTGTAGTTGACCTTTGATTAATTTTGAGGCTTTGAGTTACTCTACTCTTTTAAATTATATTGAACTGGTGTTCGTAAGTTAATCTCTTTTAATGTTGAGCTTTTTGCTTTGTAGCTATTATTTCTTTGGTTTTTGAAATTGAACATTTTGTGTGCGCGAAATAGCTGTTATTTCCGAGACAAATAACGCGGTTCTCGCTGTTATGAACACTAAGTCCTTTAAAAAAAGGCACACCAGTCCAGTCATCCACGGTTATCCACAATTTAGATCTGGGGATATTGCTTTGAAATAGTTACCCACAGGTGGATATGTTGTTTAGACTGCAGTCACTAAACTCCTCATTTTGTCAGCCTGGTTTTCTTTCACTCGTCCTAGTGCCATAGCTAGTATTACGCATAGCTCTAGCCCACAACGTACTTTCATTTTCACCATGCCTCGGATCGTATGTAGTTCAAAGCCAAACGATACGTCGATACGACTGTTAACTCGTTCCACGGTTGTCCGCTTGTTGTATTCCTTTTCCCACTTGTAACTTGCACGATCAATGGGTGTAAAGATTCTTCGATCTTCAGAAAGTGATATATCCGTATCCCTTAACTAAGCCAACTAGTGAAGGACAACTTAAAACTTCAAATGCGTTCAGAAATTCAGGTGCTCGTTCGCTTCATTACTGAACAGACAGTTTACGATGACGAACATAAAGTGTGGCTAGCAAAAGAGAACAAAGTCATCGCGGCGAGTTCCCTTCAACCTGCCTTTGAAAGACGGCGAAGAAACACACTTGCTTACTGGAAAGGACAACGCAGTCTATAACTATCCTATGCAGAAAACTGTCGGCCTCTCCAGTTTAAGATTCATAACGGGGCTCAATCACATTGCAGGCCTGTTGCCTAACTGTTTACGCTTAACGACAAAGATTACTCCTTGCATCTCAAAACTCGTTGCCGGTGGATAGGTAATCCTTTCCAGGGAGGGTTCCACCTCCTAAATCACACAACATCATCTGGCGCACTCTGCACCAGAATCATAGATGTTCGAACTAAAATCTCATGACCACTGAACTTAATAAAAAAAAATCACAAGCCCATAAATTATATTAACAAAAACTAGAATAAATGGTGCAAACTTAAAAAAGCGATCTTTTATTATCCGAACTCCGTACTCCTTTTAGTATTTCCGTTGATATTTAAAAATCCAACCGCCTGCATGTAATGTATGTTTTTATCTAGGTATGCGACATCAATTTTAGGCCATTCAAAGCCATTCTTACTCAAGTAGGCAATTGTTCTTTGGGAGTCAACATTTATTTTCAGCACTGAATCGACTTGGACATTCAAATCAAGAATAAGACCATTAAGCCATTCTCTATTAGGTATATTATCCGCCATGTCTTTTACATGCTCTTCAAAATTCATCGAGCTTAGAACTGTAACTTTCCAGCCTATGATCGATAACATCGCAACTAGATCCACCATTAGGACCTTCTTCTCATTAAACAGATGGAATATACCTCTTCCTCCTGTTGTCACGATCTTTACAAGTGCTTTGGCACAACTGTCCACTGGAGTAAATTCAAATTGCTCATCCTCTTGATATGACGGAATAGCATTTAAAGCCAACATGGATTTTAGTTTGTTGTAAAATGCATTATCTTTAATATTCTTTTGGAATACACCGTCACTGACCCTACCCGTTAATACACCAACTCTCAATATCGTTGCCTGTAACCCACGGGACATAGCACCAATTACATGGTTCTCGGCTTCAAATTTGCTTCGTACATACACGTTTTCATTAAAGTTCTGACCAATATATAAATCATCTTCCGTAAAACTTGTTTTCCCGTTTGCTACTATTAGACGGTTCCCTGAAACACTTACAGTAGACACGTGGTTCAATGACTTATTAAATTCTAGACAAAAATCAACTACGTTTTGCGTCCCTTTAACATTAACGTTTTCGAATTCCTTATATTCACCATAATGCTTAACTAAGCCGGCTGTGTGAATGACAGTATCAATGGTTAAACCTAATGATTTATAATCTACTTCGGACAAACCCAATGAATGATTACAAATATCTCCTTTTAAAATTTTAACTCTATTTATCATATTTTTTATCTTTGCGGAAAAATAAAACTCGAATAAGTTAAGGAATTTAGATTCATCTCCTCGTATTAAACAATAAACAAATAAGTTTGGAATTTGCAGGAGTTCCCATATAACATGCATGCCTAAAAAACCTGTTGCCCCAGTCAATAAAACATTCTTTATTGTAGTCGCATTGCGACTAGTGATATATGGATGCGAATTAAATTGTTTGACTTCAGAATAATTTCTCTCGTCTATTTCCATAGGTCGAATCACACAATTACCCATTATCTTAACCGCCAGCAGTCGTACTGTGGGATAGTCGTAAAAATCCTGCGCAGATAGTCTATAATTATGGGGTAATAGGACAGTTAATATCTCGACAATACTTAATGAATCACCTCCCAACTTAAAAAAGTTATTGTCAATACCAATGTTTTCTTTATCAAGAACTTCTGTCCAAATACGTACTAGCTCCATCTCAATCGAATTTGTTGGTTGAACATTAGTTTCTAGTTGTTCCAATGGAGCTTCCAATTCAAGCAGTACACCCCTATTCACTTTTCCGTTGGGGGTCATAGGCATCGTATTCAACCATACGAAGCGTGCTGGAATCATATAACTAGGGAGGTGAGTAGATAAGAAGTTGGCTAATTCTAACTCGCTACATTCCTTTCGCCCAGTAAAGAAAGCATATAAATACATTTTTTCATTTTTATCGACATGGCAAACAACCACTGCTTCTAATACTTTCTCGTGGCCTAGTAAGCAGTTTTCGATCTCTCCTAACTCAATCCGGTATCCTCTAATTTTAACTTGGTAGTCGTTTCTACCGATGTATTCTATACTCCCGTCAGGTTTCCAACGAGCGCAATCTCCAGACCTATATAACATTTCGCCATCTACGAATGGATTTGAAACAAACCTTTCGTCTGTCAGATTAGGCCGATTAAAATATCCTCGCGCCAACCCATATCCCCCAATAAAAATTTCCCCGTTCACTCCCGGTGCAACCAATTCCATATTCTGGTCTAAAATATAGATTTGCGTATTACCAATTGGTTTACCTATATCAACATGTGGTCTATCTGTTAGTTCTTGGATGGTTGACCATACCGTAGTTTCTGTTGGGCCATACATATTATAAATTTTAGCATTTGAAAGTTGTTTAAGATTATACAATAGTGTTTCTGATAAAGGCTCTCCCCCAATCAATATTTCCGAGAGATTTCGTAGACATTTCGAAGAATCTTTGTCTCTTAATAATAGCTGTAATCTTGAAGGCGTTAGTTGTAGTATATCTATCCTATGTTCGACAATAAGCCTCGATATCAGACTTGGTGTTATTTGCTCTTCTTCAGTAGAAATTACGACTCTCAATCCTTTTGTTAAGGGTAAGAGGGTTTCCAAAACAAATATATCAAATGAAATAGTTGTCAATGAAGCAACCGTTTTCTCTCTTGAAAAATCAATTTGATCAGTAATAGCATAAATGAAATTGACAATAGACCTATGTTCAATCATAACTCCTTTGGGCTTACCAGTTGACCCAGAAGTATAAATCACGTATGCCAAATTGGAAGACCCAGTTTCATTTGTCAAATTTGTATCGTCTCCTGTGTATGTAGAAGGATTCTTTACATCAATACACTCGAGATCTAAGCAAAGAGTAGAAACGAGCTCTGGTTTTCCCAGCATCATTTGGCACTGACTGTCTGTAAGTATATACTGTATTCTCTCTAAGGGATATGAGGGATCTATTGGGAGGTACGCACCACCTGCTTTTAATACCGCCAAAATGCTAACCAACATTTCAAAAGAACGATTTACCATTACGCCTACAATGTCATCCTGATGAACTCCTCTTGCTCTTAAAATCCTTGCTAGCTGATTAGATCGCCTATTCAACGTCTCAAATGTCAAACTTTCTTGCTTGCAAGATAGCGCAATACCATTCGGATTAATTTTCACTTGTGCTTCAAAAAGCTGATGAATCGTTACTTGTTCTGGTATAGCTAGTTGTGTGGAATTGAAATCGAGTAACTGAGTAAATTCTTCATCAGATGGCAACTGAATCTTCGGAATTCGTTCGGAAGGATTTCTTATGGAATTCCGGAGTACATTTGTTAATCCATTATGCATCTGTAGAATATCTTCATAAGTAAAGACGTCTAGTAGGTATGCATAATCTAATATAAGAGAGCCCGTAGTTTCTCTATCGTTGATATGGATTGTCAAAGAATTGATTTCATTACCATTGAAATGCCATTTGGAACTAAATTCATGATGTTCTATCCCAAAAGTCGCATTTTGAAACGACATGGAAATGTCGATTAAATTTTGAGTAGTTTGATGTTTTTCTCTGAAATCCTTTAAAATCAAGCTATATGGAAATCGCTGATTTTTTAAGATTTGTCTCCATTCTTTTGTCGCAATAGTGAGATATGTTTTAAAGTCCCAATCCTCTTTCAACGTGATCCTAAAAGGAACATAGCTAATGAACATTCCCAATGTATTTTTCCGTTTTGCATTTGATCGATTTAAAACCGGAGCACCGATCACTATGTCGCTGGTAGAGGTTATTCTTGAGATATACAAAGTGAGAACTGTAAAAAGAACAATGAATTCTGAAACTTTATGTTCTTTGCAAAATCTTTTCATTTCTTGAGTCAAATCATAGTCTAGCTTGAAAGTGCTCCTATCAGCTTTCATATTATTTGTAAGCTTTCCAGGGCGAATACTTGTACATTGAGGAACAGATGAAAACTTTCCCTTCCAAAATTGTTGCCTTTCTCTAAATCTATCAGAGTCACAATAAGCTATATCGTCTAAGATAAAGTCAACATAGGATGGTTTTTCTTCTACTGAGATCGATTCACCTTTTTCAAATTTCTCATAACAATGTAATATATTACGTAATAACAAAGTTATTGACCAAGTGTCGGCTATTAGATGATGTATTTTAAGAAAAAATGCATCCTTGTCTTCATTTAACCTAATATATGCGAAATAGACTAATTCTGAGTCATATAACATAAAAGGTGATCGTGTTTGTTCCTCTTCCCAAGCTGATAAATCGTTAAAACTAAAACTAAATCGTTGTAATTTGATTGGTTTATAACCTGATATATACTGTTGAACCTCATTACGAGTTCGAATAAGCTTGATTCTTAAGGCGTCATTCTGTTCTATCACAAGATTTATGGATTGTTCTAGTAACTCTGGATCTAAAGATTTCTCAAAATAAAAAGTTGCGGCTAGGTTGGAATACGCAGTACCCTGGCGAAAATTCTCAATATCCCAAATTGATTTTTGGGGAAAGGTTAGTGAATATTTTTTTTGATTCATAGAAGATGCCCCCATTCTAGTTTTATAAAAATTTAATTTGTACATAAATTCTACTTTAAGTTGTTATTTCATCTTTTATTGTGAATATTTCATTTTCATATGTGTCAAACTTTGCAATTCTTACAATTTATTAAAGGAATTTCCTCCATCGATATAGAAAACAATCGATATAGAAAACAACTGAGTGTATTATTCAGCTTTCAGCTAAAGCTAAATATCGAAACTTCGGTGGCTAAAGCTTCCAGTGAATAGTTTCGCCGATCCGGCTATCCCAAAATGAATACTTCGCGGTGAAGGAGGATTCTACCCCTACTGAAGCAGAATAAGGAACACCCACCATTTATAAAAGTAGATGTCTAGAACGGGATAAAGTAGTAAAGGAAGTAAGGACTTTGAATATTGTGAGCCAATTCAAAAGGCATCTAAACAGGTTTTATAAGAACTTTTCCAATCCACTATTTGGCAATTATCGAAGCCTCGATGTGACCTCCCGAATAGAGTTAATTGAAGAACTAAATATTGTAAATTTCGATCGTTCAAAAAACTTAGCGACAGTTCTTCTTGTCTTGGACTTATTGGTTATGTATACGGATCTTCTCAATTATCGCAAAGGCCTTTGGTTTAATACACCCGCATACAGATTACTTTTTTATTTTCACGTTTTATTTGCAATCGTAATGTTACTTTTTTTAGTCATATCAATTTATTCTAAAAATCGTTCTTTATCTAAGAAAAATTTCTTGCAGAAGCACTATGGTGTTAGCTTTTCTTACTTCATTCTCTTTTTTTGTACATTCGCCTCTATCAACGACCAGCTTATTCATGGACAAATTACCCTTTATATCCTAGGAATGCTTGTAATAACTATTATCAATTACCTCACTCCATCGACAAATTTACTTCTATACCTTTCGTCATTCATTATCTTTACAGTAGGAATAACCTTCGCACAGTCCGATTTCAATGTTTTAAGAGGTCATTATATAAATTCCTCAATCCTAGTAGTAATTGCCTGGCTTCTTTCTAATATGATGTTTGATCTGAGAATTCGAGACTTATTAAGTAAAAAGACTATTGAACAGCAGCAGTTAAAACTTGAAGAAACTAATAATGGACTTCAACTCACAAACATAGAGTTGAAGAAATCCTTGAAAGCGCTAGACGAGTCCCAGAATATGGTCCTCACACTCATTCAAGCCTTAGAGTCAAAAGACACTTATACATGCGGTCACTCAGAACGTGTAGCAGAAGTCGTAATTAAATTTGCACGTTATCTGGGCTTAAGCGAGCTTGATCAAACTGCTCTTTGGCGAACAGGCATTCTTCACGACCTAGGAAAACTAGGTATTCCTGATGCTATCTTGAATAAAAACGGCCCTTTAACCACTGAAGAATGGACTATTATGCAATCACACCCTGCAAATAGTGAACTTATCTGTTCCAAGCTCAACTTTACCCGTGGGATTCTCCCTATTATTCGTTCTCATCACGAACGATATGACGGAACTGGTTACCCAGATCGATTAAAAGAAGATGATATTCCCTTCCTCGCTCGTATCATCACCATAGCTGATAGCGTCGATGCCATCATATCAAAACGTCCGTACAGACATGCTCGAAGTTTAGATGAGGCTTTAAACGAACTAGAAAAAGGGGCTGGTACACAATTCGACCCATACCTGGTTCAAGCTTTCTTAGATTTCACTAAGGCTCAACTATCTCGGTAAACTGTGTATGTTCGTAAGCTCAAATATTTTGATATTTTTGTTTGTGTAGTAATCTTCCCTTTCTTATAAAAACATTATATAAGTTCTGAATGCTTAACGACATTTTGCCACTAATTCCCCTCTATTCTTTTAACCTCTTTCTTCTGTGAAAGGGCTTTCGAGTCCCCAAATTATTCATCTCTAATATTTCTACATTTTACTCTCAAATCCTCCCAAGATTATGAAAATAATCCAAAGTATAAAACAAAATTGCCAGAACGTAACGATATCAAGGCTTAGCCAACCTCGATCTTGGTCAAATAGTCTCAATGATCATTAAGAATAGCTACCAGTCAGTTGATAAAATTTAAATTAATATGGTGATGTTATGGCACTCCATTCTAAAAAGCAAAAAAGCCTTGAGTCGTACAACTTCATGTACCTCAAGGATTTCGTTATGTATCTCCGCTTAATCTCGAGGGTTTTGTTTGGCGGAGGCGAACTTACACTGCTGGAAACCCTAACATTGAGGCTATGACTTCAAAATCCAATTAAGTTGCATTTAGTTTTAAGTTCATTAAAAGAAGCAAACCGTTTGGTTTTGAAACAACTAGAAAGAATGGAGAAGTTGGCAGGTCTGAAAAAGACTTAAGTATTTAAGCTCCTTTCACAATGTAACCCACTTATATATCGTTATCTGATGAAAGTGATTCTTCATTCAGAACGTCTAGGTAAGGCATATACGCATAAATTCTGTTTCTGGTTTTCCCTGTTTTCTCTAACAAGATTCCATTATCACAGAACTGACTAATCAGCCGGTTAGCAGTAGGGAAACTAATTCCCAAAGCACTAACAATATCATTCGCAGAGATAATCGGTCGTTGGTAAAGATACTCTAAAAACTTATAAGCATTAGGTGATGAAACGCGTTCCGCAACCAACTGATGGTGTGATGCCTGTAAATCCACAATTTGCCTAGACATCTTTACTGCTTGATTCGAAACTAAAATAATCCCTCTTAGAAAGAATTTTATCCATCCCTCATAATCGCCTTTGTTTCTGACAGCCATAAGTCTATCATAGTATTCAATCCGATTAGCCTTAAAATAGTTACTTATGTATAGTAGTGGCTTCGAAAGCGCTTTCTGTTCACATAAAAGAAAAGTAATAAGTAGCCTTCCTATTCTTCCGTTACCATCTAAGAACGGGTGAATTGTTTCGAATTGGCAATGAACTAGTCCACATTTAATTAAGAGTATTTCATCGCCTTCATGAATGTATTTTTCTAAGTTGCCCATGGCCTCTATCATTTCCGGTACCGGCGGGGGCACAAATGAAGCAGTACTTAGAGTACTACCTGCCGCGCCAATCCAGTTTTGAGAGTGCCTGAATTCTCCTGGCGTACAATTACTACCTCTCCCATTCTTCATTAAAGTTTGATGGATCTCCCTAATTAACCTTAACGATAGGGGTAAAGATTTCAGGCGTTCAAGTCCATAATTAATCGCCTCTACGTAACTTACTACTTCCCCTATGTCGTCCGGAACAGTTTGTAATAAGTCCTTCGATTCGAATTCCAGTACATCTGCTAAAGAAGCTTGTGTTCCTTCTATTTGCGAACTTAATACTGCTTCCTTTTTTACATACATAGCTACAAATAGATCTGGGTTTGGCAACGTTTCTGTTAAGCCATCTAGCCTCCCAATTGCCCTGTTCGCTTCTGCTATTAGTTTAAGCATCTCCTGGTCAATTTCAAGTGTTGGATTCGGAGGTAACGAATTTGGAATGAAGGATTTGTATCCGCTAGGTTGATTAATATATATACCACTTCTCATAATAGCCACCTATGTTCTTTCTTTTAAGAATTATTAACGTTTTGGCCTGTTCGCTTTAATAGACAGTTAATTTTCCTAATCTTATTAACATACATATCAATACCCATAAGAATTTTCATCCGTTATTAACGTTTTATCCTGTTCGCTTTAATATACATCTCATCTATTAACATAATATAGCACATATGAACATTATAGTATACTTATTAATATAATTCCCATACTACGTTAATAATAGACTCTACATACAAACTGCAATCCAAAAAGTCCTTAGTGGCGAAACTTTATTGTTCTAACTGCCATTTGCTATATCTGATAATGATTGAGAGAATTGCCTTACCGTTTGGGAGTCTCTATAACACATATGCTCCTGAGTGTTAACTAATTTATTCTTACTAAAGAAGCAATGTTTAAAAATACTTAATACAGCTAAAAATTTATCCATTTTATTGTTAAACTCATTTTGAGCACCCTTGAACAAGGAAATAGGAATTATGAATGACTCATTTTTTCAATGTTCATTCGCTGTTATCGTAGGGATTTACCCGAAGAAGATCAAAGAGTTGTTGAGCCTGTCCATTCTGCTGCATTTGCT
>DASRMG010000269.1:0-15038 GCA_035648035.1 Desulfosporosinus sp.
ACCACTTTGTTTCGTCAGCTTTGCACCCCGCCGTTACCAGCAACGCACATGACGATAGAGATACCTCAGATGAAAGAGGTAGCCTTTCGGCAATACACGCGACAGCTTTCAAGTCGCACTCAACTATCCTAACATAGGGGGCTGGAAACATTCGTCAATTGAAGCATTGCATAGATTATTCCATGAATATGGTTGAAATAAATGATTATTTAATTGCTGCAAAGCATCTCCCAAAATACATTCAAGATAATTCAACGAATAAAAAGATTCATAATTTAGTTGAAGTTAATAAATCTAAAAATAACCTCAAAAAAACATTAGAAGAAATTGAGCGGAATATAATTATTGGAGAAATAAAAAGCAGTCGTGGTAATTTTAGTAGAGCAGCTAAGAATTTAAATATATCCAGACAAAACCTTCAATATCGTTTAAAAGTTTTAAATATTTTAGAACACGAGTATTAATGTTTCTGACGCTATTTAACCTCCAAGGTTTGACAATGTATGGTGTCCGTCGGTAGACTTATAATCATTTTTACTAACCTTCAAAAGTAGACATACTTAAGCTAATTTTTACTTACATTATTTCTTGGAATATTATACCCATTTCTTCTAATGAATAAGATCTTTCGGTATAGTCAGGCCTATGCAAACATACACTCGCCAATTTATTGATGAGTGTATGTTTGCATAGGCCTGACTAATAACTTCCTAAGTTAAAGTTGGATGGTCAGCATAACATATGCTACCATTATAAAGACAATTACAATTTAACCCCATCCCTTTTAATTTGTCCACAATCCAAATTCCTTATAAATCAATTGACCCACATTTTTACTTTTCGTATTTGTGTACGTAAGGCAAGTGTGCTATAGAATCAATAAAACGGACTGTTTCGCGCGGTCCCATTTATGCCTACCGAAATGCTCTATTCAATCTAGAATCTGGGTTGTGGGGGGCATCCATTTTTCTAAAACGAAAATCCTGACAAATATCCAACTTTACCGCATTTAAGAAATCCAACATTACCATATCTCCTACTTTTAGTGGGAGGACCCATTTGCTATTTAAAGTTTTTCCTTTCATACAAAGATGCGCTACCTCTCGAAAAGATTTCAAATGAGGCATCAAACGTAAAACGAATGATACCCCCTAATCAAAATAGTAAATCAAACAAATATACAGTTGGGTAAATAAATTAGACTACTAATGAACTCGTAGAAGAATTAGATTTTGAAAGCTTTCTCTTCTTGATTCTCTTGGTAAAGATACTAACCATTATTAACCCTACTATCACGATAACAAACATATATCTGAACATGTATTGATACCCTAATGCCCCAGGGTGATTATCTAACCAAGATCCAATTAACGGATATAGAAACACATCCGGTGTAAAGCCAATCATGGAAGCAAGTCCTGCCGCTGCCCCCGTTAGAGCTGGTGAAATTTTACCTTCATCTATAGTGGCAAAGTAAATTCCTCGCATTGCATAGACAGCCAGACCCATTACTACCATATTAACTACGACAACACTTAGTAAGGATGGATTACCAGGTATCACCATAAATAGTGCTAGACAAATCCCAATGATCACATAACCATATTTAATAATTTTTGCGGCCGAACCTACTTTGTCTGCAATAAATCCTCCAGCAGGCCCCCCCAGCATTTGTAATACGTACGTTCTAGCTAATCCCAAGAATGCTCCCAGAGAGACTGAAGCACCAAAAACTTCGGTAACATAAGGGGTTAAATAGCTTTGGCCTGCATACATGGTGTAGGTGGAGAATATAATGAGGGCAATTAACCACATCTCAGGCATTCTAATAACCTTTTTAATATCATCCAGTACTGGCGCCGTCTTTTCTGTTGATTTGGTTTCTTCGAAAACAAACCAGGTTATTATTCCGACAATAATCGATAATACGGCGTAACTTGTGATAGCCCATTTCAAGCCAAAAGCATTTGCCCCAAGTTTAGTGAATAGAGCCAAAATAATCATTCCTGCAAGGGTGGAGATCAAACCCCGTCCACCTTCAAGAAGACCGTACATCCTGCCTTGTTCTGAACTATCGCCCAAGTCCCTCGTGACCTTAATTAACGCAGCCCAATAAGTAAGTGTTGTAGTAATGCCCCAATATATGTGGAGCCCGATTGCCCCAATATAGGAAGGAAAGCTTGCAAAATACAGTCCGCCTAAGCCTGTAGCCACAAATGAGAAGGTTAACATTTTCCTTACCGACAGCCTATCTGCCAACCACCCACCAGGGAAATAGCAGATCATAGCTACAATCCCGTAAGTACTCATTAACACTCCTAACTGATAATTGGATAAATGAAGCGCTGCTTTCAGTGGCACGTAGTATGCGTACCTCAGGTACGGGAGCTGATAAATTACCCCCCCTCCTAAGCAAAGTATAAATAGAGTTAACCAACGTTTAAACCCTTTCTCCATTGCTTACCTTCCCCCTCTAAATAATAATTTGAATACCTTCAACCTAAATTGGTATGCCACCACCAAACACCTACGCTTCATATAAACCATTTCTGTGTGCAGCAATATAACCCATACAGTACTCATCCTGTCCTAATAAGACGGTTGATGCATAAATCGTCCCCATCATTGCCTTGTCAGTTGGATTCAAAACATAGCCATCCATACCTAACGTCATTGTCTGGACTACAAATAAACGGTTTAAGATTTTACGATTAGGAAGTCCATAGGACACATTACTCAAACCGCACATGAAATGAACGTTCGGATAATCTTCTTTGATCAGCTTAATCGTCTCCAGAACCTCTGTACCTGCAGTCTGAACACTGCTCACAGGTTTGAACAGAGGATCAAAATACATATCCTCATCCAGTATCCCAGCAGCAGACAGATTACTATACAAGCTTTTCACCACTCGCATTCGATCACCCGAGGTCTCAGGCATGCCTTGATCATCCATGCAAAGCGCCACCACTTTAGCGTTATATTTAGAAATTAATGGCAATACCGCCTCAAAGCGTTTCTGTTCACCAGATATGGAATTAATCATTGACCGACCATATTTACATAAGGCCAACCCTGCCTCTAATACCTTCGGATCAGGACTATCAATGCATAATGGAATTTGCACAACTTCCTGAACTGTGTTTACCAACCACTCCATTGTTTCCACTTCATTAAAGACCTTGGTGCCACAGTTTACGTCTAAATAATCTGCCCCTGCTTCTTTTTGTTCAATAGCTACCTTTTGAATATAGTTAGCATCCTTTTTGTCCACTGCTTCACCTATAGCCTTTCGGCTAGTATTGATTAATTCACCTACAATTAGCATAAAAGCCCTCCTACTCCCTTAATGAATACATGCCTTATAATTGCTGCAGCAAGAGTTATCTCGCAGCGTTAGCTACAATTCCAGCAGCCGCTTCTTTTGCCGCAACTGCATCGAGGCAGTATACATCAGCACCAATTTGATCCGCAAACTCTTGGGAAAGAGGAGCACCTCCTACCATAATTGTGACCTGATCTCTTAGTCCAGCTTCCTTTATAGCGTCAATCGTTTCCTTCATCGCCATCATGGTTGTCGTTAACAAAGCCGACAGTCCCACGAATTTAGGACTATGTTCTTTAATTGCAGCCACAAATTTATCCGGTGCAACGTCTACTCCCAAATCAATAACATTAAATCCGCCGCTTTCCAAAAGCATAACCACTAAATTCTTACCGATGTCGTGGAGGTCGCCTTGTACCGTTCCAATGACGATCGTGGCTGCCTTACTGGCATCTTCATCTGAAATCAACGGTTTAACGAGTTTCATCCCCTCCGAAAGGGCTCTCGCTGACATCATCACTTCCGGCACAAACATCTCTCCGGCCTTGAATTTGGGAGCAACGATATCCATACCCGCTAAAAGACCTTGATTAATAATTTCCATAGGGGTTACTCCACTATCAATTAATTGTTGGGTGATTACACTCGAACCCCTAAAATCTCCTTGAAATACCGCTTGAGCTAATTCTGCTAAACTACTCACTTGCAATCTCCTCCTTCATGTATAATTTATTTAAATGTATTTCAGTTTTTGAGGCCTTCAATCAGTATCCTATCCAGCCCGCACCCTAGCAAATAATTCACCAGCCTATCCTGTATGTCAGTGGAAATCTCGGGCTTACAATAACTAGCGAGCATCTTCTCTTTCTGCTTCCTAATATTGTCCAGGAGACTTTCAGTAAGGTCGCCCGTTACTGCACCTCTTAGGCTAATATCGGGTAAGAAAGGTTCTTTTCGGCAATGTTGCATAGTATGTTCTGACGTTAGAAACTGCCCTGCTATTCCTACTTCCTGAACCACCTCTACTGCGAGTGTATCAGCATTAACCTTTACACCCCCAAGATAGCGTTTAACCATGCCAATAATTTCTAAATCAACAATAAATTTCTCATAGCACATAGAATTATAGCTTTCCATGATCCCTGCACTTTGAAAGATGAGATTTGTTTTTGCCGAGTAGCTTGCTAGTAAGGTTAACATGCTCTCATACCCTGCTTGCACAGACAACGTTTTTGCATCCGTCACTGAACCGCCACCTCGGCAGGGAAGCCCATACGACTTTGCCATACGAGCTGCATATTGATAACATAAGGCACCTTCAGGAGCACCTATGGCAATGCTTCCTGTTTTCATGTCTGATGTCGTAGATTGGCAGCCGTAAATTACTGGCGTTCCTTCATTGATCATTTGGGCAACTGCAATACCAGCCAGTACCTCTGCATTGGTCAAAGCGATCGCCGCGGCAAGCGTTACTGGTGCTGTGGTTCCTGCCATTGAAGCGGCCGCAATGACGACAGGTTGTTTGTATCTGTTGAACACCATCATCGTTTCCAACATGGTTGTATCAAACTGAAGAGGGGTATTCGTATTAACAATCGTTATACATCTTGGCTTTTCCAACAAAGCTTCCTTGCTGCCAAACACGAGTCCGAGCATATCCATCAGTTTTTCTACTTCTTCGGTGCTGCCCGTACCTGTAATGATTACCTTGTCCGAATAATTGAGTGTGGCGTAAAGCATCATAGGGATAGTTGACTTACCAATATCTGTGGGCTGAACCATGATGCCTCCATTTGTATTATAGTAGTTGGATTGATGATAAAGCTTGAGAAAAGTGACATAATCGCTCATTAAAGCGGCATGCTTATTACCATCAATTTCACAAACAAACGGGGAACCTGACCCTGGACAAAGTTCGACATGGTCGCCGCCCACTTCAATATCGTATTTTGGATTTCTAGCATACACTTTAAACTGGCTAGGAGCCTTACTGACCCATGCCATGACCTGTTCGCGAGTAAAGAAGGCTGTCTTCCCTTCAACACGAATACCCTCCTGTTTCATAATTTCTATGACTTTAGGATGGTGAAACATCATACCTGTTTGTTCTAAAAAAGTCATCGACGCTTCATGAATTCCCCTTAAATCTTCATCCATTTTCTCTAATTCAATCATCAAAAGCCCTCCCATACATCATTTGCTAACCTGACTCTATTAATATCCTAACATAAGAAAAGAAACGTTTGTTATGCGAAACCTGCTCATTTTGTCGACATCCTATCAATGTGCAGCTATATTTTGAATCTTTAAATTATTTTATTGCATAAAATTGACCTGCCCCCCTCAGAGACAGGTTTCGCGCTAAGACATAATAGTCATATCTACCTTTTATCATTCTTTAATGATGATTTTATTAATGTTTCGCTCTAAGAAATCCTTTATTGCAAAAGCATCCGGGAAATAGTAATCAGCTCCAATTTCTTTTGAAAAAGCTTCAGTTACCGGAGATCCGCCCACAATAATCCTGACCTTCTTACGTAATCCTTTAACTTCTAATTCATGGATCACTTTTCCCATAGCGCCCATAGTTGTCGTTAAAAGTGCTGATATCAGTAAAAAGTGAGGATTTTCTTTACGAACACCACTCACAAAGCCTTTAGTAGTTACATTTACACCCAAATCGATCACTTCAAAACCTATATTCGACAATAAGGCTTTTATTAGATTTTTACCGATATCATGTAAATCTCCCTCTACCGTGCCAATAAGTATTTTGTATTTTTTCTTGCCCTTGTGCTGTTTCAGATAAGGTTGTAACTTTGTCAATCCTGCATGCATTGCTCTAGCAGATAACAGGACTTCAGGAATCAAAACTCGTTCATACTTATATTTATCCGCCACTATTTTCATTCCATCAACCAGTCCATATTTTAAGATTTGCTCCGCTGAATACCCCTCTTTAAGTGCTTGTACCGTATTGACCAGCACTTTTTCTGCATCCCCCTCTGTAATTCCCTGGCTTATAAGACTGTAATCAAACATTGCGCCCTCCTTAAAACAGACTATTCCTATATACTAACGGTGTAACTCCAATATATTTTTTAAAAATCTGCGCAAAATGACTCTGTGTTTGAAATCCCACCATTTTTGCGACGTCTAAAACACTGTATTCAGGCCTTTTCATTAGCTCAACTGCTTCCTCTACCCTAACCCTAGTTAGGTACTCAAGCACCGTACAGTTTAGCTCCTGACGAAATAGCCTACTAAGGTGCGAAGGGCTGATAAACATATACGCCGCAACATCCTCAACTTTGATCTGTTTGTGATGATTTCCCATAATGAATTCTCTTGCTCCTTTTACTAAGCTAAGGTGTTTTTTATCTGCAAGGGCATAGATATACTTTAAAAACTCCTCTACCATCCTCTTGGCCTGGTAAAATATCTCTTCCATTGTTTCAAGTGTGTTAATTTCATTGTTGTGCTGTCGTAATGCTGCCATAGCTCTTTCAGCATCTGCTCCCCCTTCCACTGCTGCCCTCGCCACTAATGAAGTTAATTCGGAAATTCGTATTCTAATTTCCCCTGTTTCCCCATGCGACTTGGTAAAGAGATCAGCAAGCAAGCTCTCAAGAGTTTTATCTGCCCTCGTCCTGTCCCCAAGCCTTATATATCTTAAGAGCTTTCTCTCTTTCTTAAGATAGGTTTCATAATTATGCCCAATTTCAGGCGATGCCTTTCTCGCCTCAATTTCGTTCCTTATCTGTTGCTGCAATTTTTTCCAAGCTTCTATCTCTTCCAATATTCCGGCATTTCGCCTTGAAATGTGGCTGCATACAACAAATAACAAATCAGCTGCTGCCTGAGTTCGTTCTGGAGATACGACTTCCAACGTATGAACTGCCTGTTTTAATTCATCGATATTAGGAATTTCACGATTGAACAGCTCAAGTTCCGGCCAGAGAAACTCATCGGGCTTCCATAATAATACTTGTCCACAAATAATACAACCAATTGCAGAACCTTCAACTATAATAGGAACTGCCCATATGACCAGCCCAGCGTGGCAACGAAAGAAATATGCTTCTTGCCACTTTGCTGCTTCTATACTGGCTTGGCTATAAGATTCCAAGCACTTCTGCTCTCCTTTGGGTGAGCTTCTTATGATGTTGCAAAAATCACATCTCTTTAATTCACTGGGAATAAAAATAGTCTCCCCTTTGTTGTTCACTGTCTCAACATGAAGACCTGTTGCCTTATTGAAACAGCGTAAAATTCGATCAAAATACTGGGTTGAGGCTAGGATCTCAGTTACTGGCATACAACACCCACCTTACCTTAAGCCTACATTATTACAATCTAAAATCGTTGCGTGGAGAAATAATAAAAGTTCATATTTCCCAATCATTAGGATAAGAAAACAGTATGCAAATACTTTGATAAACTCCTCATTTGGAGATTCATATAATTTATTCTTTTTTGCTAGGAATAAAATTTCAGGGGGCTCTGTCCTTTCAATTATATCTGCTCAGACATCGACAACGCAAGACAGAGCAACTAAGAACAGAGCTGAAGCATGATTTTTTATCATTGATAAATATAATTCCTCATTCTTCCAATAATAGGTTCTTATCGCAAGAATTTAGAATTAGTGAAAGCTAAGCCATAATCTCGCACCACTTTATGAAGTCCGATCTGTCTGAAGGCCACAATTACAATACGACAAATAAACCCTAAGAGGGTCATTCAAGTTTTTTGAAGTTGTCGTTCAAACTTCGGCAGATTCTAACTTGCTAATCTCCAATGATACTTTTCATCGTTAACTATGTCCGCTATTCGGTTTAAATCCAGAACATCCGCTGTACATGCTTTAAAAATGAATGTTAACAAGCCCGTAATACCGAGTTCAGTCACTTTTCTCTCAAGAAGTTCACTATGTACCAGCAATACATTGATGAATCGGCCAATTTGCATTAGATGGTGAAAGCCCACCATGGCATTCCAGTCGTAGGAAAAGCAGTGTTCATATTGATATCCTTGATGTTTCATGACTAAAAAGTTGTTTTCGATTTTCCAGCGATAACGACCGATCTTAAGACACCTGGCTTCTACATTTGTTTTACTCATCTCTTTTCCCGAGATCCAAACATACCTTGTTGAGTTGGAGGTCATTTTGCCTGTCGTTCGACTTGTTTCTTCCCAGGTTTCTTCGCACACTACAACATGGAGTCGTGCTTTACTTCGGCCGTTATTGCCATAAGTATACTCAACATCATTAATCCAACGATAAACCTGGTTCCGACCTCCGCAATGGCGCTTTAGGATATTTTCAGGTGTAAGTCTGATCAGCCCCATAGCTTCTCTCCAAGCATCTCTCATGGATCCTTCCTTAAAGACAAGCATATAGTCCCAACCATATTCGCGGCAGCTTTTTATGACAGGTCCGCATGCATATAAACCGTCCATGGTGACGGAAATCTTAAGTTTGGGAAAGCGTTTCTTGATTCGTTCAGCAAAACGGTAAAAAGCTCTACGTTCACAATCTTGTTTGTCTGAACTAACATCTCGATACTCCTCGTTGTTTAGAAACTCACTCATGAGGGGTAAGGTTATCCCGTTCTCAAATAGGACGACGGCCTCCATCACATAAACATAATATTGTGCCTGTTTATCTTTGCCAACATGCCTTACTAGGGGTTCTTTTGTCCATGGTTCGGTCCTCATGAATTTTTGGGACCCATCGATGGCTATGACGTAGCGCTTATTAATCAGATAATTCCTGAATTTCTTCTTTTTAACCAGATGTTCAAAAAGCTCCAGCATACTTTCTTCAATTTCTTCCACCTTGAGTCTCTCTAAGAGCCTTCCTAAGGTATCCGCATGTGGCATCGTTTCAAAGTCTGGAAACATTGCCTGCATATTCTTGAAAAATATTGCTGTGCTCATTTCTCTATTGGCGTTCCTTAATGAGGACTGTTGGTAGATAAACATGAGGATTCCATAGATCATGAGAACCGTCAAACTGTGTTTTAGCTTCTTTGGCTGTCTTGGATCATTGATTTTGTTTAGTCGTTTGAGGAGGATGGGTAATGTTTTTTGATACACCTTAAGTGCTGCTTCAACACTGGTTTGTCGGTCTAATTTCTCGTCTTCTGGTATCTCATAGCCACTCTTTCTATTGGCAATGACCCTTTTTTCTTGATACACCTGTGTTGAAAACGTAAATCCTTGAGCTTCAAGCTTTTTCCTTTTGAGTTTGTCCTCTTGTGCTCGCTTTTCTTGTCGTATTTCTGATCTAGTCATCGGGATTCACCGCTTTGCAGGGCTTAAGCCCTTTAAGGCAATCTTTAAAATCTTTTTGCAGGGGATACATATAAATGGCTTTACGTGATAGGGCATACTCTTTTTCCCGATCCATTCTTCCCCGACCTTGAGTTTCACCCAGATAGATCCAATTTGAGGCTTTATAGCATGTACCCGCAAAGTGGGACGTGTCAACGAACGTCTCTAACAGAACGGGGGCATAACAATATTCGCGCAGCCAGTCTTCTTGTAGTTGTTTAATCGCCATGGATAAGACTTTACTGGCTAGATTTTCAACGTTAACCCAGGGTAGTACGAGAAATCGGCTATTATTCACGATTAGTTGGAGTCGAAGCTTACGATCCTCAACCTTCCAGCCAATCCACTCGTCCCGCGAGTTTAAGGCCCATGACGATGCTGAAAACTGAAGACACCCTAAGAACGTCTCGTTTGATTTGATAAAGTAGGCTAATTGAGAACCAAAGACCTGTTTGTCGCCAAGCATGTGATACTTACCAATGTATTGTCTCCATAGCTTCAAATCTATACCAGCCCTCGCTATTTCAAGACGAATCGGCAATAGATCCTTTAATTCACCTGTGATCGGTGTGGTGTCAATTTTAAACTCCGTCGGCTTCAAATTCCTAACTCTTATTTTTGAAATATCTAACAGAGGAAGTTCAATGAGTCCTTCTTCTTCTAACTTGTCCAGAAAGGAGGTACATTGAAGTGTTTTTCCTTTTCCTGCGGGTGTAGTCCAGTCAAGAAATTCACAGATGGTTCTTGCTAATTCTGTCCTGGATAACTGGGGGTATCTTTTTCTTGTCCACTTGATAAGGTCTATTTCTTCAGACGTAAAATTTCTTCCTGAGAAGGTCCTGATAGTCTTATCCATAGGTGCCCCACCTACCTTTCCAAGACTACCATACCATATTAATTTATGTAAGTTCAGGTCTTCTTTGCGAAAAAGTATATTAAGAAAACTTTACACCTCACGTTTCATGCGGGTTGTAAAGTTATGCTTCAGCTCTGAACTAAGAAGGTTTCACCACCGAAGATACGTATACACTTTAGTCGAGACGTCTTAACTGAAAATGGTAGTATCGATAAGTATACATCATCTGCACAATAGCGATCTCATGATGGAGACCGTCTCGATGTTTGGAAGCGCTATCTGGAAACCAACACGGATTTGTAAAACTAAGTTATAATGTGGTAAAGGTCTTTTAAGGAGGCTAATACTAGGCAGCGTTGTGGGGGTACCTTTAGGTGTATTATTTATATTTTGCAAATTTTAATATTTTAAAGGTCACAATGAGTATTGTTATTTTAATAGTGACCTTCATACTAATAATAAGCTCATTTAAAACTAACCCTAAACTTAGAATGAAACATTTGAGTGTTAAAACACTACTAACTATTTTTTAGGTTGTTAATCTAAAAACTCTGCTTAGACTACATAGATTTCCAGTGTAGCATTATCAACATTGAACAGACGTTAGTTAGAAACACCAACGGGTGAGGTCTACTTAAAAACAAAACTAAAAATGAGTCTTTAAGACGAACATTGACTCTCCCCGATGAAGTAATACCACATTTAATAATACATAAAATCATGCAGAAACGAGAAAGACAAGAAATTGAGATCATACCTGAACGAGATTTAGTGTTCTGCCAAGTAGATGGGCAAAGAATTAACCCCTGTAAATTTAGTACACACCATAGAATCTTATGGAGAAATCAGGAGTTCGTAGCGTGTCCTTTCATTTCCTAAGGCATTCGGTAGCAATACATTATTTGAAGCTGATGTTGATCTAAAAACTGTGGCTGATATCCTCGGTCATGCTTCTATGATAATGGCTGGGGATCTTTACGCCGATGTTCTTGAGCGCATAAAAAGAAAGACTAGTAATAAGCTTGCTCCTCTGATCCCAGTTTAATTCTATACAGCAACCGTACTGTAATCCATACAGCATAGCGGAGCAAAACCAGTGTACGCTCATGGACGAAGTGGCTAGAATCAAGGGTTCTGGACTCCGCAAAACCCTTAAATACCCTATACGCTTGATTCAGGTTCTAGTGCTCGCAAGGGCATGGAGGTTCAAGTCCTCTCGACCGCACCACTTTGATATCAAAGGTCTTAGGGCCTTTTTCTTTTACCCTTGTTAGGCACGAATAATCCAAAATGCCCGACAAATGCCCAACAAAGCTATTGGACTTAAAAAGGATGACCCTAATTATTATAATAGGGTGGTCCTTCTTGGGTTAAAACTTCAGGAAATCGTGCGCACGATCACTGATTCTCGGCTGTCTCTATCCTCGTTGCCCTAGCAACCTCTAAAATGTAAGAAATTTGATGCTAATCAATTATCGTAGCAATCAATTTATAGTGATAATTGTCCTTTTTATAACATTCTCCCAGACTTAAAACTAATAAGTTACCATCTCTTAACCGATAATCATCCGGTTCCAATGTAAGATATCTTTGTTCATGATCAATGTCCGTAATTGAAAGATACTTATATCTAGTTCCGCTATAATCAAAACTCATCGTTATATCTTTCCTATTTGGCCATTGTCGCACATGTACGTTGATATTAGTCGGTTTGATAAGCATAAGTGAATATTTTGCTTTATCAATAAGTTCTAGAAGATAATCTTTATGTACTCTCTTATCCTCGTATTACCTAGCTTACCGCTGAATTTTTGGTGTCAAGTGAGGATTTTTATATAAGGGTTAACAACCTCAAGCGCCTTGACCTATACAAAAGCAAACCCATTCCCATCTGCAACACCTGCGGGAACACCCATTTCTCACTGTGTACGAGTTACTGTAAAATTTGTGGTACTGAGATCAATGGCTCCACTACACGGGGCATAATGCGCATTTTTTATTCTGAATTTGTTAATGACTTTAATAAATGCAATAAATATGGCCATGAGAATGATTCGAATGCTCGATACTGTGAGCTATGCGGACAGCCCACGTTATTGAATGGTATTCTGACAGTGTGGCAAGTAGAAAGAGAGCGATACATTAGGTCATTGGTACGGATCGAGCACCGAATAAAAAGATATCATTAATAATATTTTTAGAAATTAATAGGCACAGCAGTATTTTATAACTGCTGTGCCTATTAATTTCTGTAAAACAATCCCTTACATTAAAGTTGGTATACTGACCTCACCTAAGACAGCTGATCTATTGACATTCTACTCCGATGAAACTTCATCCCTTAATTCTAGTAAAGCTGCTTGATTGTTTAATTGAAGATAAAACAGGGAATACCAACTAAAGATCGGAGGCTAAATATGGCTAGAAGAAAGAGCTTCAAATCATCAGTTCAAAGATATAGCGGAGTGAAACTGAATTCAAAGAATGGTTATTTAATGTTTTTTGTGATCTTGCCAGTATTAGCTTATGGACTATTAATTAACTATTGGAGACAAATAGCAATTGTTGCTGGTCTAGCTTTTTCGTTATATTTATATAATAGATATAGCTTGCGAAAAGCCATCCGAAAATCGGGGATACACGATATAGATAAGATGCCTGATGGAAGAGACTTTGAAAAAAGGCTAAAATCATTATTTAATGACTTAGGATTCAGGGCAAGACTTACTCCACATAATGATTATGGCTGTGACGTGGTGGTAGAAAAATACAAAGGTATGAAAACTGTAGTTCAAGCAAAACTCAGTGGTGGTAAAGCTATTGGTTTGGGTGCTGTACAAGAGGCTGTAACGTCTATGGCCATGTACGGAGCAATTCATGCATTGGTAATTACAAATCGCGAGTATACATCACAAGCCAGAGTACTTGCCAAGAAAAATGGCGTTGAACTTTGGAATCGAGATATATTGATTCTCAAGCTGGCCCAAGCTAGTAAGGAGAACACAGTGATTCAGTCCATATTCCACAAGAATCAGTCAATAAATATTTTACCGCGTCAAATGAAGATTCCTGCTGTTGAAATGGAAAGTTCAGAAGAGATTTCGCCTTCCGTTGATGATGACGAGCCATACATACCCTTTTAGTGTTTGGCTATAACCATAACAGCTTACACAAAAATGACCACGTCTTTCGAGCCGTGGTCATTTTTGTGTAAGCTCAGGGCATTACCGAAGCGCAATATTACCTGCATCTTAGCCAGAGGTTATAAACTGCTGTTCTTATTAGACTGAATAATCTGGATGAAAATGAGCCATTGTTCCGTTTTTTTGAGCCACCCTTCCGGTCAGAAAACCATTCTGGGGTAGACTTGACATGGGACCCTACGTTGGATGCTTCGATGGGTCGAGGGCTGTGGCTCCAATGATGTATTGCTTCTGGGTAAGCCCCATCCCTTGATTTAGGGTAGCATCCACCGCCCCCATGTCAAGCCTTACTCTGGGGTCACGGGGTTGACCTTTACTCAGTCGACCTTATCGATGTGTAAGGCGCTCAATTAACCTAAGGATGCTTGTGGCACAACACTCCGGAGGTATGGCTCATTTTTTCCGGTGAGCTGGTTTACCTTCATCCAGAATGATAGCTCTTTCAAGCCGTAATATGCAATTAGACTGGCTCATCTATCATAATTTATAACTTTCACAGCAAGAATGTTTATGGCATAATGAAAGTACATAATCCGGCAGTGCAAAAATACAGAGTATAGCCGAGAGAAAAAGAGCCCTTGCCAACAATCCAATAAACTAATATCCTAACTGTTGAACCGCAAAATTCGACAGGAGGATTAAGAAAGAGGATGTTGACATTGACTCAACAAGAGTATATCAAGTTTCTAAGAGAAAGAGAAACGTTATCCATTAGTGAAATCAGTAAACGAGTCGATGTCGATTGGCGCACTGCCAAAAAGTATGCTGACAAAGAAGACTGGAACATAACAGAAGCAAGTAGCTCAACTAACGTCTGTAAGGTTATGGACCCTTATATGGAGATCGTAACAACCTGGATTACAGAAGACAAGCTCATGCCAGTTAAGCAAAGACATACTGCGAAACGAATTTATGAGAGGTTGAAGAATGAGCATGGTTATGCTGGATCAGAACGTACGATACGCACTCATGTAGCCTGCATTAAAACAGAGATTTTCAGTCCGCTAAGAGAAGTTTCCGTGAAACTGGATCACCCACCTGGTGAGGCCCAGGCAGATTTCGGAACGATGAGAGCCTATCATAACGGGATGATTCAAGAATTCAAGTATTTGGTTGTTACCTTCCCCTTTAGTAACGCAGGTTTTGTACAGCTCTATCCTGGAGAAAATGCACAATGCTTTTTAGACGGCCTTCGACGAATCTTCAAATTTATCGGTGGGGTTCCTACCAAGCTTAGGATCGATAATCTATCGGCTGCCGTAGCTAAGATATTAGAAGGAACTAATCGTCAAGAGACAGAAACTTTTAAACGGTT
>DASRMG010000270.1:0-7351 GCA_035648035.1 Desulfosporosinus sp.
GTGAACTATGACACCACCTTTTATATGCTCGGTTCTGCCGTGGGACCTCATCCCTTCCCCACCCTCGTGAAACACTTCCAATCAATTATTTCACGGGAAGCACGCCAACAAATTCTGGAAGCAGAGAAGAAGCTCCCCGATGTGGTCATGGCCTGTGTCGGAGGTGGAAGCAACGCCATTGGAATGTTTGCCAACTTTATCGAAGACTCCACCGTCAGACTCATAGGCGTTGAACCTGCTGGTTTGGGCTTAGACACTGGCAAACATGCCGCGCCGCTCACTGCGGGAGCACCCGGCATCGTACACGGCTTCCGCTGTTACATGATGGCGGATGAAAAGGGTGACCCGCTCCCCACCCATTCCATTTCAGCCGGTCTGGACTATCCCGGTGTTGGACCCGAACACAGCTACCTGAAAGACCTCGGCCGTGCCGAATATGTGAGTGTTACGGACCAAGAATCACTGGATGCGTTTCACAGACTGTCCAAAACAGAGGGCATCATACCCGCCTTAGAAAGTGCACACGCCATTGCTTATGCACTAAAGCTAGCCCCCACGATGAGCGCTGAGCAAATCATCATCGTCAACCTATCGGGCCGCGGTGACAAAGACGTCGAGCAAATCTATCATCTCTCCCAAAGTACCCTTTCACAGTAAGAACTCTCAGGGTGCACCTTACAGGTCCCGTTTAATGTTTTCCAAATGCTCGGCATAGGTTTTAGCAAACGCGTGGTAACCGTCTTTCTTGGCCACAAAGTATAACATTTCCGACTCGGTAGGGTGTAACACCGCCTGCAACGACGCATGTCCAGGATTGGCAATGGGGCCTGGTGGTAATCCTTTGTGGAGATAGGTATTGTAGGGGGAAGGAATCTGAAGATCTTTGTTATAGAGTTTCTCCTTGGGTGTACCAAGCAGAAACTGAATCGTAGCGCAAGATTGCAGAGGCTGGTCGATCTTTAACCGGTTCAAAAATACTGAGGCAACCTTCGGACGATCCTCCTGCTTCACCGCCTCTTTTTCCACCATAGAGCCCAAGGTGACCCATTGCGCCACGGAAAGTTTACTGGTATCGAGTTGCTTTTGCACGTCCGGTGTCAGTTCTTTTGCAAACTGTCGGAGCAGCAAATCAATCATTTGATGAGGATTTGTTTTAACTGGGATGTCGTAAGTGTTGGGAAATAAATAACCTTCTAAACGGTGAATTCCCTTGGGCGCATCCTTTAAAAACGGGTATGGAAACTCATCGTCCTTCACTACTTTTGTAAACGCTTCCTTATTGGCAATTCCTTTGAGTACGAGAAGGTCAATAATTTGTTCCGTGGTATACCCTTCCGGAATCGTCACGCGATTCGAGGCTAAGGCTGCCGAGCTATCCAAGAAGCGTTTGATCATCTCACTGGGGGACATTGCAGGCGTCAATAGATAATCACCCGCATAGATTTTGAAGTCAGATTGCTCTGAATGCACGATATATCTAAACATCAAGGCACTACGAATCAGATGACGTTCTTGTAATTTCTCTGCCAGTTGAGGTACCGTTGTTCCCATAGCAATCGTAATCTTTTCATTATCCCCGACGGGGACGTATGGTTTTGTTGCCCAACTCCACCACGTCATAATTCCTATGCCCCCGACTAGGAGAACAAGAATAAACCCCATATAAATGTTCCGCCCTATTTTAATCCTGGGGGTCATAATCTCACGCTCACTTTCCACCTACATTTTAGGAACTCCTCGACTGCCAACGCGCAATATGCGCTTAGTTGGAGCATACACATCACGACTTAGGAACTGCTTCGTCTCGTTACCCGTACCGTCTCGGATCACTTTCCAAGAGTTGACGATCATTCCCTTCGAACCAGCTTGTACCTGAGCAGTTCGTCCCACGGCCATTTTAGGGTCCCGGCGTGTTTCCGTCTTAAAGTTCATTTCTTTCTCAACTTGTCGCTCAATACGTATGGACTGATCTGTCTTCTTCCCCCAGATTTGGAGTGTCAAATTACCTGGTTTAAGGGCCGTTCTTAAATAAATTAAATTACCCGTGTTATTCGTAAATTTAAAATCCTTGTTGGGATAGTTAACGGTTGCATCTTGACCCTGTGGAACATAACTTACGGTGACACTATGCGGTGATCGTTCTACAATTTGTAGATTGCTCAGCAAAACAGCATTATATAAGGTCGAGGACACTTGGCATACGCCGCCCCCTGGTCCTTGTACATATTTGCCCTTGATAATCACATAAGCGTCTTTGTAGCCCGCTTGATGGTTGCGTGGACCGACTGTATCATTAAAGGAAAAGGTTTCTCCCGGCCGAAGAACTTTGCGATCCATGGACATCGCGGCAGCCGTCAAATTCACTGTGCGGTTTTTTTCTTTGACGGAAAAATTCGTGGTAAACTCACCGATGACCGTATCAAAAGCTAAGGCCTCAACAGCCTCCGTGGTGACAGATGCGGGCTGCTCAACCATCGGAATAGCTAGGCGCTTCGGAACGTCACTTAACGAAGTCTTTTGAAGATCGCTGATTAATTTATCTATGTCAACTGTCAGACGACTCTCTGCTGGAGCCACGACAAACGTATCCTGTTCAATTTTATAGGAAGCATCTTTCGCAGGGCGGTTAAAAATATTCAATTTGTCTTGAAGTGCTTGACTCGTTTTTACAGAACCCACCTTAAGGACACTAGACAGAGCGGTTCCAGGATTTCGCGCCAGCTCATCATTAATGGTTTGTTGCTCCACCTCAATCCCCAAATCTTTCAAAGTCATTGGAATCTCCGTATCATTGTACAACAGTACACGTGTTTCTTCCAGCTTGTCCTTAGACCAATCTCCAATTTTTATTTGGGCTTCTAAGAGGGTGCTGCCACTTAAATCCAAATCATCCACTTTAGTCCCCTCCGACAAGACCCCACTTTCCGCTCCTCCCTGATTTGGTGTTGTCTGATTGGAGGGAATCTTCGTCTCTTGGGAATCGCTTGAAGGGGTACAGCCTCCCATTAATAACGTCAAGATAAATAATGCCAGGGCCTTAACGAAAGTTTGTACGCCTGATTGTTTCATTGCCTAAATCACCCACTCTTCCATTTTAGTCAACGTTAGTATTTCCGTAGTGATTAAGGTTTATTTCTAGATTTTTGTCTTTCAGAAATAAATGTCGAAATCAACCGATTGACCAAGAAGACTGGCTGGCTAAGCGAAGGAACTGCAACTAAAAAGAACCCACCGAGATGATTCTCAGCGGGTTCTTTTTAGTTCCAAAACAGGTGTTAGCTTATGTCTACTCTGTTTCAGCTTCTTCAGATTCTACGAGGGTTTCCCAAGCATCAGCCACTTTTTCCCACTCTTCATCGTCTTCGATGTCGAGCAGCATTTCTCCACCCTCAGCATCTTTGCCGAGTTTAAGAATAATGGCCTCATCATCTTCTTCATCTGCGGATTCGTCTTCCGAAATAGGCATCAATACAAAGTATGTTGAGCCTTCAAGTTCCAAGGTATCTAGATGAAGAAACTCATGGTCTACTCCCTCATCATCTGTGAGTACAACTGTGTCAAACTCTTCAGCGTCATGTTCTTCATGGTTATGATCATCGCAATTGCAATTTTCATGGTCATGTGATTTTTCTGACATAAAATTCACCTCTTATTAAATTAATATAGTAATTGTACTATTGTAGATAATGATTGTCAAATTCTCAGATTTGAATATTTTTTGCAGAACGACGATCCAGGTAACCTTGAAGTATAAAAACTGCCGCCATCTTGTCAATGACTAATTTCCGCTTTGCGCGCGACACATCCCCCTCCAGCAAAGTCCGCTTTGCCGCGACCGTACTTAATCGTTCATCCCACAACGCCACTGGAAGCCCAAACTCCAAACGTAAAACCTCCGCAAACTCATCCGTCAAAGCACAACGAGGTCCCAGTGTCCCATTCATATTCTTCGGATAGCCAAGCACAATCTCCATCACCTCATACTCGCCAATGAGATCACGCAAATCCTCCAACTCCTTCTTGGAACGCCTAATCGTCTTAACCCCCTGAGCCGTCCAAAAAAAAGCATCACTCATCGCCACACCAATCGTCTTCGAACCAAAATCCAAACCCATAATCCTCATGATATCCCTCCAAACCAACCTTTATCTTCACACAATAGACGAATTTTCTATTCATACCTAATCTCTATCTTTGCAAACCCATTCCAAAGCTTCATTAAAGTACTACCACACCGTTCAAAAAATAATTGCTAATAAATATATCAAGCATCAAAGACGCTCACGCACCAGCTCTCCAGCGGCCCCGTCTATACGTTCCCAACCTCCAACTATCCAAGCAATAGCCCAGGCATATAGCAACCCAGCACCAACCTCCAAGACCCATGAGCAGGGGCAGCGTTGCGTGGCCGGAGCTGAGCGTCAAACGCAGTGTGCGAAGCGTAGCCCACCAACGCTCCCCCTGACATGCACCGTCACTGCTTCGTCCCTCGGCCTCGGTCTTCCTCAAGTCAACGCAAGCAAGCACCGAGGCATATTGCACCCAAGCAGCAATCCTAAGACCCCCAAGCAGGGGGCGCGTTGCGTGGCCGGAGCTGAGCGTTAAACGCAGTGTGCGAAGCGTAGCCCACCAACGCTCCCCCACGCATGCACCGTCACTGCTTCGTCCTTCGGCCTCGGTCTTCCTAAAGTGAAACCCCCACTGCTAGTGAGGGTTTCGTAATACTTATTAATCTTTTTCGATCACTTTTTCAGGTGCTTTGTCATCTTGCAAATAATTTCTCACGAGCTCCTCAATCAATTCAAAGCGTTCCAGTTTACGAATGTTCGCGCGCGCCTGATTGTAACTGGTAATATATACTGGGTCTCCGGACATGAGATAGCCTACCATTTGGTTAATAGGATCATACCCTTTTTCCTGCAACGCAGCATACACTTTCTGCAGAATGTCCCGAGCAGAAACGTCTTCTTCTCCCACCGCTTTAAACATCATGGTTTCTTCCATCTTGTGATCCATTTCCCGATCCCCCTTTCGTCCATTCAGAGCCTTGAATACTTCTTAGGATTTTATTCTGGACATCCCATACTTTTCCCTCTATTTTTCGAGAAACTTTCGGAGAATTGTTGGCACGCGATCGATCGCTTCCCCTAGCTTACTGGGATCCTTACCGCCTGCTTGTGCCATATCCGGTCGCCCACCACCGCTACCACCTGTTATTTTAGCGACTTCTTTTATAATCTGTCCGGCATGAAGCCCACTTAAACCTGTTGGACTGACAACCGTGACTAAGTTCACCTTACCCTCGTTGACGGAACCCAGCACAATAACCCCAGTTTTAAGTTTAACCCGTAGGAGATCCGCCATCTGACGAAGGCCCTCCATATCCAAAGGCCGAACCTGAGCGGCTAATACTTGAACGCCTTCTATGTCCTTAACACGCTTAAGTAACCCTTCCGCTTCATTCTTACCGAGTTTAGCCTGAAGTTGCTCAACTTCTCGTTCAAGGTCTTTCACTTGAGCTAACAACCCGTTCACACGCTTACCCACATCAGCCGGCTGCGCCTTAAAGATTTGGGCCACCTCCATGACCTGATCATCAAGCGTGCGAAGGTAGGCTAACGCTTCTAAGCCGGCCACTGCTTCAATCCGACGCAGGCCTGCCCCTATCCCCCCCTCAGAGAGAATTTTAACCAACCCGATTTCCCCAGTGTCCTTGACATGGGTCCCGCCGCATAATTCTTGACTGAACTGGCCCATCTGAACGACCCGCACAATCTCTCCATATTTCTCCCCAAAGAGGGCTGTCGCTCCACTGAATTTAGCCTCTTTTAGCGACATTTCCGTTGCTTGGATAGGCATATTTTTCAACACGGCTTCATTAATAAGGGTTTCTGCCGCCCTTAATCCCTCCGCTGTCATGGGTGAAAAATGGGTAAAGTCAAAACGCAAGCGTTCCGGGGTGACTAAGGAGCCCGCTTGTTGAACATGTTCCCCTAGGACAGTACGCAAGGCGGACTGCAAAAGGTGAGTCGCACTGTGATGACGTGAAATGGCCTGTCGCACAGAGCTATTGATGGCCACTTCCACCGTTTCCCCGAAATGCAATACCCCGTTGATCACCTGAACTCTGTGATAAAACGTCCCTGTGACACCTTTTTTCACTTCGAGCACACGAGCCTCAGCCCGAGGTGTTTTGATGACGCCAACATCAGATACTTGACCACCGCTTTCTGCATAAAACGGTGTATCAGACAGGAAGACGATGACTTCTTCCCCTTCTCCAGCATCCTGAATTTCTTCTCCGTTAACAAACAGTCCTTCAATTCGCCCCGTTGACAAGCCTTGTTCATAACCGACAAAGGGGGTCACGCCTAAGCGTTTTGCCGTTTCAATTAAGGCTGGGCTTTCAACCACAGCACGCCTTTGCTGGGATTGATCTTTTGCACGAAGACGATGTTCTTCGACCGCCGTTTGAAAGGCGATCATATCCACCGCCAAACCTTGTTCTTCCAGTATTTCCTCCGTCAACTCCACAGGAAAGCCATAGGTTTCATAGAGATAAAAGGCATCTGGCCCCGTTAAAACCGTCTCGCCTTGCTTCACGAGATCCTTGACCTTTTCCTGAAGCAACTGAGTGCCTTGCTCCAGCGTGGCTTGGAAGTTTTTTTGTTCTAGATTTAAATGGTTTAAGATGAAGTTCTCATTTTCGAGAAGTTCTGGATAAGCCTGACCATAGTCCCTTTGAATGATCCGAAAAGCGGATTCAAAGAAGGGTTTGTCAATTCCTATGAGTTTTGCATAGCGGACAGCCCGTCGTAAAATTCGACGCAGAACATAACCTCGCCCCTCGTTATTGGGGCGGATTCCATCAGAGAGCATAAATGATACCGCTCGAACGTGGTCTGCTACCACTTTTAAGGCCCTATCAGTTTTGGGATTATCTTTATATTGAATGCCTGCCAGCGAGGCAACATGGTCAATAATGGGACGGAATAAATCCGTATCGAAATTAGTTTCCACGCCTTGCATCACCGAAGCAATCCGTTCTAAGCCCATCCCCGTATCAATGTTTTGTTTCGGCAAAGGGGTTAAGACGCCTGCTTCATCACGGTTATACTGCATGAAGACCAAATTCCAAATCTCTAAAAAGCGGTCACATTCACAGCTCCCAGCGCCGCATTCAGGTTTACCACAGCCTCTGGCTTCTCCGAGATCGACATAGATCTCAGAACAAGGGCCACACGGACCTGTAGGACCGGCTGCCCAAAAGTTCTCAGGGTCCCCGACGATCCGTTCCGCCTTGACTCCAGCTTTCTCCATCCATATCTGTTTTGCTTCATCATCTTCAGGA
>DASRMG010000271.1:0-6894 GCA_035648035.1 Desulfosporosinus sp.
AGTCAATCCTTTGCTTTTCCATTTGAACTGGATCGCTTTTATTGGAGTGTCATTATTGATGGGGTACCAAAACCGACAAACGAGGGATGGTTTGTAAACAATTATCAACTACAGATTACCAATGCAACCTCAAACGTCAACATAATTGGGGAATTAAAACCACAATCATACACACCAATATTATATAATGAACAAATTTTCATTTTACCATTCGTAGGAACCGCTTTGCTCCTAATCATAGCAATCATTATTTTAGTGCGACGTAAACGACGAGCAAGTATCAATTCCAGCTTTTCGAGTTAATTTATCCAAGTGAGGTTCTCCAAATTGAGTGTTCGAGTAAGAGTTGATTTTACTAGGCTTGAATATGATCTGGCAAGGGAAACTCGGCTGAACCATCATAAACTGAAATAATATTTCCGTTTCCTTTTATCGTAAAGCCTGAAACTGTAACATCGTTAGCTTTAATGAGTAATCCAGAACCATAAGTTATACGCGATTTTGTGTTTATAATTGTATTTTGAGAATTTTGCCCAATTAGTTTTATTGGCTTGTCAATGTACAGGTTTCCTTCACTTAGTGGGCTTACGTATGCTAATCCTGTGCTATAATTTCCTTCTCTTACCAAAACAGTGTCTCCGGCACTGGCATTGTTTATGGCATCTTGAATAGTGGAGAAGTCATCCGGAACCACTATTGTTCTTTGAGAACTTGCTTTAACATTAACTTGAAGGGAAACCAAGGTCGCCAATAAAATTACAGTTATTGCTAAAGCTAAATTCTACCATTGTTGTTCATAATTGCTAATTGGAACTGATTATGATAAAAGGTTATTCGTCAAACTTTCTTGACTAACAAACAGAGGGTTGGTATACACCCAAGCATGGGAAAAGGTTAGCTTGCTAATTGACTACATTTTGTTTGAAATTCTTTGTTTATTAGCTTGATATATTGCGGGAAGAAGTCTAGTGTTACTATATCTAACAAAGCAGGCACTTGCTGGTGTGGTAAACCGTGTGCTAAATGGCGGGTATATTCAATTTTGGGCGTTTTCAACTCTTGGTTCTCATAATAGCATCCAAACATTGAACCATTTAGGAGAATTATGGGGATTATTGCCCTTTTGTATTCTACAACTGATTTGTCTGTTGTATCTTGATAACTCAAAGCTTTGAAAATTTGCATTTCAGCAGAATAAATCTCGTCTCTATCTTCTTCGACCTTTACCTTCGTTTTATCGTTATTTCCTTTTATACTTAATTTTTCATCGTTGGCTTGCTTGATAAACAAAATTTGATGGGACAAAGCTGTTTGATAGTTTAAACTGCTGATTTTAGCAGGTATTTTAGTAAGTATAGACCTATGAATTTTACTTTTTTCAAGTTCTGTAGATTTTATATCTTTTGCATAAGCATCTAGTATGGTATTGAACGTATCGGAAACGACATCATCAGCAAGTCTATCCATTCGGTAAAGTAAATCTCTGTTAGTCAGAGTATCTAAATAAAAAACCCATGGGTTCTCTGATTTCTTGCATTCTATGAATAGCTCGCAATCTATCTCATTCTTTGGGAATATTTCAGACGAATTTTCAGGGTTTCCTTTTCTAAAAGTATTTATCGCTTTTATATCAAGGGTTCTTACCTTTTGATTTTCCAAATCGATAAATGGAAACTCGTTCTGAACTTGCCAACCATTATCAACTAATGTTTTAGTAGCTCGAATTTCCGTTGGTAAACCTGTTCTTTCGATTGCTTCCTTAACTCTCTTCTCGAAAGAATCAGGTTGAGACATATCCAATCTATGTGTTTCTATTCCTGTAAAAAGATTTTCTAGTGCTGTCGTATTTGCGACAATAAGCCATTAGTGAGTTTGTTTTTATCTAATTGAGCATGTCTTGTGGTGGCGGTCGGCATGCTGATTTCGAAAAGATTCACTCAGCTTTTTTGACACACTATAGCAAGGATCCTAAGCTTGGCGGGTCCCCGCGTTTTCACAACCTATACCCCTATTATACGCTCATTGATTCTATGCTGCTTCCCGAGAATTTAGGCTCCAAAGCTTTACGCTTTCAATATGTGGGCTTATTAAATATCTCCAGAAAATCCGATTCAGCATTCATATAATCATCATAATTCCAAGCTTTACTCTGCATATTCTTACGCTCCATCACCAAGCTATAACTATCATAAGATTCGCGGTTGCGCTTATTATCCGCTGTCAGCAAAGCTTTAATCTTATCCAAAGTTAAATGCTCTGGGCGCGTTCTCCATCTGCCTTTAGCCATCATCAAAGCTGCTCTCTGCTGCGTCATAAGCGTATGCTTAATATCGATTCTCGTGTCCAGCTCGGTTAAGGTGCCATCGAACATTTTTTTATAATCCTCAAGAAAATATCTCCACCCATAAGCGCCAAAACAGCTTTGTTCACCCTTAACAATATAGCGCTTGCTACGGAAGAAAGCTAAATCGCCTTTACCTTTAACATCCATGCGTATCGGTACTGATCGTTCTCCATCTGTTACAGAAAACCATTCTCCGCTCATATCCATCTGACTAAATATGCTATCAGTATCCATACCGATTATCGGTGCACTACATTTATCGAATAGCTTACTCATGACTAAATGGCTGTGCCCAAGCAGAATATTATAAGCCAGAAAGTTAGAGCGCTCACTAATAGGCTTCGCTTGACCCAATTTGCCGCTTGCAGCATTCATAATTGCTTTATAATAGCCTTTTTCTTGTTTCCCATATTTGCCTTCAAGCTTTTTCATGAGCATGTCAGCATATTTATTATGTTCAGATGAGTCATCGCGGAAAATGGGTTTAAAGCATCTTTTAACATTCAGAATCTCTGCTTTAGCTGCAGCAATGTCAAATGTGCTGTATAGGCCTGTAATGGTGCCTGTCATAAAATAATTTCGTTTACCGCGTACAGGTAATCCCCACATATCATTATTTGTTCTAAAATCGCCTTCAATCCAGCCATAACGCGTCTCACTTAAATCATCGTTAACAGCTAAATCTTTAAATTGGCATGCTATAGCGCTTTTAAGTTGCAGTGCTCTGGTTGCAAATATACAGCATGGGTACAAGCTTGCTACATCATTGTAAAGCGCATTCTTGGTTAAGCCAGTAATGAATCCTTCACTGCGACCTGCAAAGGTGAACGCCTTAACCATGCATTCAAATGGTGAAAGCTGCACTTGGCCTTTCTCCAATTTTAAGCGTCGTGGAAAATTAAAGCTGCGCGCTGCTAACGTGCCAGCTGACACATTTATTGCTGGATCCGCATGATAATTTTGGATGAGCCATTGGACTATACGGCTTGTTATAACAGCGTCTGCTTTAGCATATTCAATAAAATGCTTATATTCACTTTGAGTTTCGTAGCGTCTTAACCCTAACCAATCTGGCTTGTCAAGCTTGGGATAACCAATCATGGCACCACAATCCGCCAAGCGCCTTAAGCCAAAGCCAGCAAGCAGCGGTTGACAGTCCACCACATGAATCTTTGCACCAGCATATTTAATCCAACCCGTATGCTGAACACCTCTGCGCTTACATTCCACTGCGCTCTCACCGAGCCATTCCTGCATGCTACCAAGATCGCATAGCACTACGAAGCCATAGAGCGTCTTAATATAATTATGAGCGTGTAACCAACTTTTCAATGCGTTAGGCGTTTCGACCACAATAGATTCTTCCCCATCGGAAAATTGGATGGATTGAACATCTTCGGGTGCACCTGCTCTGCCACTCATCATAAATTCGCTGTCAAAGGCCCATATTTTCTTTGGTCTACCTTTATCAGCATTAGTTTTTGAATCGTTTATTCCCATCTTATTTTCTATTTCAGACATTGCTTTCAACCCTGATTGTTATTTTCAATCTTTTTCGTAAAGTTCCCACATGGAGACTCATGCAATCCTGCCTTATTTTCTTGGTCAGCAATTGCTTTCACCCCTGATAATACTTTCTTGCATCTGCCACATAGAGTGTGCAAATAATAATCAACTGTGCTCAAGTACCAATCAGCCAACAGAACCTTTTCCTCCATACAGATTAGACTCCCCCCAATATGGCTATATATAGAGAAAGAAAGCCCACAAAATCATAAGGGCACTCAAGTTCATAGCATAATGCAGACATATGGCTTATTGTTGTATTGTCAATTATCATTCAGGCATTCTTGGTGTTGAGCTATGAGTACAACCCTTATCAAAACACTCCAGTAGATGGGCATTATATTTATCGAAAACTTGCTGGTAATGTTTGTCGCAAAGGGTAACATGCACTATTAAGCCATAATAATCGATGATGTCGAACATTGTCGGCTTCTTGTCACATGTCTTTTCTGAACACATTGTTACGCCAGCATTATGATTTCTTATTTCTTCCATTTTTATTTTCACCTCTATTTACTATGCACTGATGACACGTGCTGTGTCATGCGTAACTTAGAGTATGTCAAAAACCTTATAAGGATTTCGTAGAGTAACGCAAGTGTGATGCATATGAATAAGCAGTTTAAAGCTCGGTTTGGGCTAACAATGAGTCCAGATCTCCTCAAGAAGATTGACGAAAAGCGCGGTCTAATCGCACGAGCTACTTACATTGAATATTGTATGAAGCAATATTTTGACCTTGAGACTTTGAGAAGTGAGGAGACCAAGTTTTATGATGAGTTACTCTGCATATTAAGAAGTTTAATGGTTGAGGAAAAAAGAGGAAAAGTATTGAGTGGAATTTCGTTAATTAGCTCAAAAATCTCAGAGAGACACGAACAAATAATAAGCAAAAAATAAACTACTATGAAAATCGCTTATTGATGATTGGAATGGAAATCAGCTGTACAGTTCTCAAGATATCGTCCCTGTAAGCCTTTTGCCGACTTCATGTATTAATTCAGTTATGATGTCAGATATTCGCCACACATCAATCCCATAAAGCTCCTTGGCTTGTTCAATCACATTGGACTCGAACGTCCCATACTACTAAAACTCGCTTGTATTCCTCACAGCCGAAAAACTCGCGGCATCCATCAACAACTGCAGGTGGTGAAAATTTGATTTGGTTCAATGTATCTAAGCCTCTTTTGTGCTTGCGCCCATCTTTTGTTTGTGAGTCAATTAGCCTTATCCGGAAACCTCTCCCTATTGCCACCCTGACCTCTATATGATATTTATCACCTGAACGTGGATCCAGGGCAAGCAAGTCAATTTCCTTGCCACCTTCGAGCATCACATTCGTCATCGTGAACCAATGCTTAACAAGTTGCAAATAACGCTCGACTATGTGAACTTCAGGCTCCAAGAACTCGCCGTCCAATCATCAGTTAGACCAGTATATAATTCGATTAGTTGACCTTTGCTTGATAATTCGTGTTATGGTATTATCAAGAGAGTAAAGTTCATCTTAAACAGGGTTTAAGCGTGAAAATATCCGCATTACTTGAAACGCCTTCGGTCAAAATCCTACTCTATCTTCATGAACATGGCGAAGTAAGATACACAGACCTAACAAAGTTGATAGCAAGCAGAGGAACACTTTCTCTTAACAATAAAGAGCTTGAGGAAGAAAACCTCATAAAGAGAAAAATCGTAACGACTAAGCCAATACAGGCGTATTACTCATTGACACAAAAAGGCGTAGAAATATCCGCCTTGCTGAACAAAGTCGAAAAGCTTAATGCGGCTTAGGATCAATAGAGCCTTGTTTATTGACGGTTCTTTTAGTCGCTCCTTTCATTCTTTTTTCCAAGTGTTTTTGCTTCCTGATGACTTTCATGTTTTACTTGAGGCCGAAATGATATTTCAAGAGATATCAGTTGATTGAAAGGTTACTGTTACATTTACGCGAGTACCTGTAAAATAAGGGAGTATAGTACCTAACATACGATTGTGGTAAACAAAATATGCGTAAGGAATTTCATTAGCATCAAGATATACTTTTGTACTTGTTGCATTAACAACTTGATAGTTGAATCTGTCAAATTCTAAGCCACTAATAACCAAAGGAAGTTGGTAATTGTTTGAAATCATGTAGGTATAGCTTTCAAGCCAAGTACCATTTCCAAGGTTGGTATACTCGGGTTTGAGAGTTGTTATCGCTATGTTTGGATTTTCAAGTTTCCAATAAGTAAGGTTAGCCGTTATCGGTTCCATTATACCTGTGACATTGAAATTAATGCTGGTAAAATTGTATTTCTCCGGAACAAAAATGTAGCCGATGTTTTTTGAAACATTAAGATATAACGATCCAAGGTTTGCGTTAGCCATTTCTGATGATGGAAGAAGCGGCTGTCCCGTGCCTGCAGAAGTTATGTTTGTTGGGTTTGGAATTGAAATAAGATTAGATAGAGGTAGTTTTGCAGGGTAAATAGTGTATTGCGTTTGAGCTAATCGGTAGAAGATGTATTCAGGGGTGACATTTTGTGGCGATATTCGGGTGCTATAAATGAATAAGTAGAGAATATCTGATGTGTAAGGATAGTTGTGGGAAAACGTTTCACCGTTACTTTGATATGATGGAGTGAACAGACCAAAATGCAAATCCAATGGTACAATTGCCACAGGAAATGTTAATATCAGCAAAACCATAACTGCAGGAAGTTTCCTTCGAAGTTTTCTCACACTGCGATTAAATTTTTGAATAAAATCTTTGACTTCGCCCTTGGGATTCGGTATGTATTTTTTATCTTTGAGCGCCGAATAATATTGAGTTAACGGGAAATGTGACAAGAACATTGCAGTAAAAGTAAAAATGAGTAGAACAATTGATAGCTGAAGAAAATTCAGGAAATAATTCTGGAAGAACCATCTTGTTGTCTCGGGATATAGAAAAATTGCTAAATATAGCACAAAAATTGAAATTACAAAAACAACGTAGA